>CACFUH010000046.1 GCA_902569415.1 uncultured Pelagibacteraceae bacterium | reverse complement strand
TGCTTGAAATTTATCTGCCATTTTAAAGATCTAAAAATAACTTTCCTGGGTCCTCAAGATTTTCTTTTATTAACTTTAAAAAAGAAACTGAATCTTTCCCATCTATTATTCTATGGTCATAAGATAATGCCAAATACATAACTGGTCTAATTTCAATTTCTCCATCTTTAGCAATTGGTCTTTCAACAATATTATGCATTCCAAGAACCCCTGATTGTGGTGGATTAAGAATTGGAGTTGAAAGCATAGAGCCATATACGCCTCCATTACTTATCGTAAATGTTCCACCTTGTAAGTCATCAATAGTTAATTTTCCATCTCTAGCCTTTTCAGAAATTAATTTTATATTTTTTTCTATTTCTGCAAATGATAGTTCATCTGCATTTCTTATTACCGGAACTACCAAACCTTTTTCAGTTCCAACAGCAAAACTAATATTATAATAATTTTTATATATAATTTCTTGACCTTCTATCTCAGCATTAATTGCTGGAAATGATTTTAATCCAAGTACACAAGCTTTAACAAAAAAGGACATAAAACCAAGTTTTATTCCAAATCTTTTTTGAAAATCTTCTTGGTTATTTTTTCTCATTTCAATAATACTTGTCATATCCACTTCATTAAATGTGGTTAACATAGCTGCATTTTCTTGAGCCTCTTTTAATCTTTTTGCTATGGTTTGTCTTAGTCTACTCATTTGAATTCTTTCCTCTTCACCATATTTTAATTTTCTTTCGGATGGCTGCGGGGCTGATCCCATTAAACTAATTAAATCACCCTTTAAAATTTGACCAGACCTACCTGTTCCTTTAATCGATTGTATGTCAATCTTATTTTCTTCTACAATTTTTCTTACTGCAGGAGATAATACTTTTTCACTAACTATTTTTTGTTTATCAGGTATCTCTTTTGTTAAAACTAATGGCTCTTCCTTATTTGAAGTCAATGGTTTTTCCTCAGTTAAAACTAATGGCTCTTCCTTCTCTTCACTTTCAAAAATTTTTGGATTTTGCTTTTTGTCTTTATCAAAATTAATAACATTACCAGATGATTTCTTTTTAGGTTTCTCAATATTTTTATTATCTTCTTGTATTTGATCTCCAGGTCCTTCTGATATTTCTCCTAGAACAGCACCAACTTCTACAGTGTCACCATCTTTAAAATTAACTACGGTTAGTGTTCCGCTAATAGGAGATGGAACCTCCAAATTAACTTTGTCTGTCTCTAGCTCTAAGATGGCTTCATCAGCATTAATTTTTTCACCTTTACTTTTCAACCATTTAGAAACAGTTGCTTCAGTAATACTTTCTCCTAAAACAGGTACTAAAATTTTTTCCGTCATTTTTTAATTAAAAACTATATCAATTATTTCTTTTTGTTGAGCTAAATGTCTTTTTGCATAACCAGTTGCCGGCGTTGCATCAGGATTTCTCCCAATATAAGAAATTTGTCTATTTTTAGCTTTTATATAATCTAATGTCCATTGTATATAATCTCTCACCATCAACCACGCACCCATATTTTTTGGCTCTTCTTGGCACCAATAAAATTTGGCATTTTGTGCAAAGGGTTTAATTTCTTTTACTAAGCTTTTTGCTGGAAAAGGATAAAGTTGTTCAATTCTAAATAAAATAACATCATCTTTTTTTAATTTTTCTCTAGCTGATAAAAGATCAAAATATATTTTTCCTGAACATAATATTACTTTTTTTATTTCATTACTTTTTTTTAATTTAATAAATCCCTTAGTTTTTGGGTCCATTGAATGGTCCCATAAAACTCTATGAAAAGAATTTTTTTTACTAAAATCATCAATTTGTGAAACACAATATTTATTTCTTAGTAAAGATTTTGGCGTCATAATAACTAACGGCTTTCTAAAATCTCTATGCATTTGTCTTCTTAAAGCATGAAAATAATTTGCAGGAGTAGTACAATTCATTACTTGCATATTATCATTCGAACATAACTGTAAAAATCTTTCTAATCTTGCAGACGAATGTTCTGGGCCTTGACCTTCAAAACCATGTGGCAACAATAATACTAAGCCAGACGCTCTCAGCCATTTTCTTTCTCCTGAAGAAATAAATTGATCAATTATAACT
>CACFUH010000045.1 GCA_902569415.1 uncultured Pelagibacteraceae bacterium | reverse complement strand
TTAAAATTTATGAAGGGCAACTTCTAGCGCTAAACACTATAGTAAAAGATGAAAAGTTAAAAAAAAAAATTGAAGAAATGCAACTTCATGAAAGAGAACATTGCAATTATTTTGAAAACGAAATTAAAAAAAGAAGTATTAAACCTACAAAATTTTTACCTTTATGGGATTTATTAGGTGTTGGACTTGGCTTTGGATCTACTTTATTGGGAAAAAAGGCAACTATGTTATGTACTGCTTCTGTGGAAGAGGTAATTGATGAACATTACCAAAATCAAATTGAACAAATAAATGATGATGAAAAAGATCTTAAAAATAAAATAGTTAAATTTAGAGATGATGAACTACACCATAAAGATATCGCATATGAAGAAGGGGCTACAAAAGATGGCCTTTATTCAGTCATGGATAAAATTATTAAAACTGGATCAAGAATTGCGATCCGTATTTCAGAAAAAATTTAATTAAGGCTCTAACTCCACATCCCAGTATAAATAGTCCATCCAACTTTTATGTAAAAAGTTTGGAGGAAAATTTTTTCCATTCTTATGTAGGTCTTCTGTTGTAGGTTGATATGGTTTTTGATTTAAAGTCATTCCAGAAAACTTAAGCAACCTACCACCTTTTTGAACATTGCAAGCAGAACAAGCTGTTACTACGTTGTCCCAATTAGTTTTTCCTCCTTTTGATCTTGGAAGTAAATGATCAAATGTTAATTCCTTTTTATCTCCACAATATTGACAAGAAAACTTATCTCTTAAAAAAACATTGAATCTTGTAAAATTTGGATTTGTTTGTGGTCTAATATAACTTTTTAAAGCAATTACACTTGGTAACTTCATACTAAATGAAGGACTTCTTATAATCCTATCATAATAACTTACTATTGATACTCTGTCTAAAAAAACAGACTTTATCGAATCCTGCCAACACCATAAAGAAAGTGGATAATAACTTAAAGGTCTATAGTCTGCATTTAAAACAAGTGCAGGACATTTTTCTAAAGACATATTTTTATCAAATGAGTTATTCATCAAACAAGACTAACTTAATTAATTTTATTAATCAATATTACAAAAAATTTATTAAAAATTTATTAGATATATAAGTTTTTTTTTATATAATTTAATGCAAAACTTGAGGCTTCGATTGGAATATTATGTCCACAATTTTCTATCATTTTTGTTTCAACGTTTACTTTATTCCTAATTAAGAAATCTTTTGCCTCAAGTAAGTTATTTGGTGGTACCACAGGGTCTAGGTCACCATGAATTAAAAGCATTTTCGTCTTAGATTTTATTCTTTTTGCAATATTTTCTTTATCAATTATTTTCCCTGAAAACCCAACAACACAATTAAAATTTTCTTCTGCTGTTAAACCTAAATTTATTGACATCATACAACCTTGACTAAAACCTGAAATACAAATATTGGAGTTTTTCAATTTATATTTTAATTTTATTTCATTAATGAAATAATTTATTTTTTTTTCTGCCCTAATTGATTCATTAAGAATATAATTCTGATCATCTTTACTTAAATCAAACCATTGGAAACCAGATGGATTAATTGGACATATTTCATGACCATCGGGACAAAAGAAAATAGTGTCGGGCAAAAATCTTTTCCAATTTAATGTTATAGCACTTATATCATTACCATCTCCACCATATCCATGAAGCAAAATTATAACATTTTTAATTTTGTTATTTTCTGGTTTAATAATTTTTGTATCTAAACTAAAGTCCATAAGTAAAAAAAAATTTAATCATATTGTTTTAACCATTTTATAAGTTTTTCATCATTAAAATTAACAAAACCTATAATTCTGGCAAACTCTTCACCTTTTTTATTAACGAATACTGTAGTTGGCAAACCTCTTAAAAAAAATTTATTAGCTAGTTGTATATCTTTATCAAAATATATTTTTAAATTTTTTAGTTTTAGTTTTTTATAAAAATTCTCTGATTTTTTAACACTATCTCTACCAACATTGATAGGTAAGATTTGCAAATTGTTAAAAGTTGGATTTACTTGTAACTCATTTAAAGAAGGCATTTCTTCAATACAAGGAGCACACCAAGTAGCCCAAAAATTAATAATAACTAAAGAATTTTT
>CACFUH010000044.1 GCA_902569415.1 uncultured Pelagibacteraceae bacterium | reverse complement strand
ATAGTACACATATGAAGATTAGGTGTATTGTACCACTCATTTGGTAAATCTTTTGTTATTGGCATTGTTCCTCTAAAAAGTAGATGTATTCTTACTTTCCAATAACCGAAATTTGGTATTGTAACAATTGCCTTTTTACCAACTCTTAATAATTCACTAATTACATTTTCTGGATCTAGAAAAGCTTGAAGAGTTTGACTTAAAATAACATAATCAAATGATGATTTTGGAAACTGTTTTAAATCTTTTTCAGCATCTCCCTCGATGACTGTTAATCCTTTAGCTACACATTTTTGAACATTATTTTTTGATATTTCTAAACCTCTTATATCATTTGTAATATTTTCATTAATATATTTCATTAATTCACCATCTCCACAACCAACATCTAAAACTTTTGATTTTTTCTCGACTAGATTTGCTATTATATTAAATTCTTTTTTCATTTTTTTTATTATATGATGTATTTAAAAAATTTTTTATTGTATTAAGAAAATCAGGAACATCTAATAGAAATGAGTCGTGACCCTTATCAGATGTTATTTCAACAAAACCAACATCTTTTCCAATAGAATTTAGTGCAATAACTATTTCTCTATTCTCAGATGTTGGATATAGCCAATCTGAAGTAAAAGATATAATAAAAAATTTAGTATTAGTTTTTTCAAATGCTTTTGAGAGATTTCCATCAAATTGTTTTGAAAGATCAAAATAATCCATAGCTCTTGTTATATAAAGGTAACTATTGGCATCAAACCTATCTACAAAAACTGAGCCTTGATGTCTTAGATAGCTTTCAATTTGAAAATCTGCATCAAAACCAAATTTTAAATCATCTCTTTCTTGTAGTTTTCTTCCAAATTTTTCTTGTAAACCTTTTTTAGATAAATATGTAATATGTGCTGCCATTCTAGCAACAGCCAGTCCTTTAGCGGGAGATTTATTATTGTCCTCATAAAATCCATTTGCCCAATTATGATCTGCCATAATTGATTGTCTTCCAAGTTCGTTCAGAGCAATGTTTTGTGCTGAATGGCTATGAGTACAAGCTATAGGTATAGCAGTTTCAGATTTATTTGGAAAATTGGATACAAATTGTAATACTTGCATTCCACCCATTGACCCACCTAAAACGGAAAATAGTTTTTCAATCTTAAAAAATTCTAATAAGTGATACTGAGCGTTAACCATGTCATTTATAGTTAAAACTGGAAATTCTGTTCCAAAATTTTTATTAGTTTTTGGATTTATGTTGCTTGGGCCATAAGAACCCATACATCCCCCAATTACATTTGCACAAATTACAAAATATTTCTTTGTATCTATTGCCTTGCCAGGTCCTATAAGGTAATTCCACCAACCTTCTTTATTAGTTATTGGATTTACACCTGAAGCAAATTGGTCTCCAGTTAGTGCATGAAATACTAAAATTGCATTATCTTTTTTATCATTTAGCTTTCCATAAGTTTCGTATGCTAATGGAAAATTAGATATAGTTTGCCCACAATCAAGCTTCAATGGCTTATCAATAATTAATTTTTTTACTTTCTTTATATCGTTCATATTTTTTGGTGAATTGTGAGGTAAAAAAACTTATTTAGCGGTTTTTTTATAGCGCTCGCAATTCAGTTAAATCAGCGCATAAATTATTTACAGGATACATTTGTATATGTCAATTTTATAAAAATATTAAATATTTTATGTAAATAAGTAATTTTTTATCTATAAAGATACAAAATATTGAAAATTATGACTTCGCTTAATTTTAGAAAAATAAATATAGAAGCCTACAAGCCAGGAAGATCTATATTAAAAAAAAAGAAAAATGTGATCAAATTATCAGCCAATGAATCAGCATTAGGAATGAGCCCCAAAGTGATGAAAATATTACAAAATAAAAATTATAAAATTTCTAAATATCCAGATAGCAAAGCAATAGATTTAAGAAAAATAATTTCTTCAAAATTTAAATGTGATTTTAATAAAATTATCTGTGGTTCTGGCTCAGATGAGGTAATTCAAATGATTTGCCAACTATTTCTTAAATCTGGAGATGAAGTAATAGTACCACAATATAGTTTTTTGATGTACAGAATTTACGCATCAATTGTTGGAGCAAAAGTAGTCTTTTCTAAGGAAA
>CACFUH010000043.1 GCA_902569415.1 uncultured Pelagibacteraceae bacterium | reverse complement strand
TTACGATAATAGTCATATTCAGGGCACTAATAGCGTTGGAGCTTTAATTGCATTTGGGGATGAAGGTTTTATTAAAAAAAGATATAGAAAATTCAATATAAAGAAAAAAGACAACGAGCAAGATGATTATGGAATGATGCGAGAAGTTTTAAATAGACGGTTTAAAAGAGCAATTCAAGAGAAAGATAATTTTCTATCATTTCCAGATTTGGTAATGATAGATGGAGGTAAAGGACAATACTCATCAGCTAGAGAAACTATGAATGAGCTAGGCTTACACGATATACCGGTTATAGCTATTGCAAAGGGCAAATACCGAAATAGTGGGAATGAAACTTTTTTTCATAATGGTAAAGATTATAAGTTTGAAAAAAATGATCCCACACTTTTTTTTCTACAAAGAATTAGAGATGAATCTCATAGATTTGCAATAAGCGCACATAGAGCAAAGAGAAAAAAGGGAATAACAAAGTCTCTTCTAGATCAAATACAAGGTATTGGATCTATGAGAAAAAGGGCATTATTAAATCATTTTGGGTCAGCTAGAGCAGTTGAATCTGCAAGCCTGGATGAGATAAAAACAGTAGAAGGAGTTGAAGAAAAAGTTGCAAAAAAAATATATAACTTTTTTCACGAATGAAAATTCCAAATTATTTAACGATAGGTAGAATTATAATTGTTCCTGTATTTGTTTTTACTTATTACTTACCTGGTTTTTATGGTGATGTAATACCATTTGTATTATTTCTTTTAGCTTCATTCACTGACTTTTTAGACGGTTTATTAGCAAGAATGTACAAAGAAGAATCCAAACTAGGAGAATTGTTAGATCCAATAGCAGATAAAATTATAGTAGCAACAGCTTTAATATTGTTAGTTATGGATGGAACAATTAAAAATTATGAAGTAATTGCTGCAATAATAATTTTAACTAGAGAAATATTAATTTCTGGATTAAGAGAATTTTTAGCAAAAGGTAAAATCAATCTACCAGTATCAAGTCTAGCTAAAACTAAAACATTTTTACAGATGTTTGCAATTTCAGCTTTGTTAACTGGTGAAACAGGAAATAAAATAATTAATTTTCAAGATTACAACGCCCAAACAATAGGTATAGTTTTACTATGGTTGTCGGCTTTTCTGACTTTATATACCGGCTATGAGTATTTAAGAAAAGGTATAGATCATGCAATATCTGAGGATGAAAAAAATTAAGCTGCTTTCTTTTTTCTAACTAATTTTTCATAACTAGACGACAAATCTAAAATTAAACTACAAACTTCATAATTTTGCTCAAGAATTTTTGAAACTGGAGTTACTTCGGCTGCAGTACCAGTTAAAAAACATCCAACAAAACTTGAAAGTTCTTTTTGTGTAATTTTTCTTTCATTAACTTTAATGTTTTTGGATTTTGCTATTTCAATTATAGTTCTTCTTGTTATTCCATCTAAAAAACTGTCAGGTATTGGTGTGTGTAATTCTCCATTTTTATCTTTAAAAAAAATATTTGCTCCAGTTGCTTCAGCTATATTACCTTCGTGATCAAGCATTAATGAGTCCGTATAGCCATCTCTTTCTGCCTCATGTTTTGAAAGAGTGCAGATCATATATAGTCCTGAAGCTTTAGTATCCCAAGGTATTGTGTTAGGCGCTGGTCTTCTCCACTTAGAAATATTTAATTTTATTCCTTCAGTTTTTAACTTTGGATCAAAATATGTTCCCCACTCCCAGGTTGTTATTGCTACATGAATTTTAGTTTTTTGTGCTGAGACAGCCATCATTTCACTTCCTCTCCAGGCAAATGGTCTTACATAGCCATTTTTAACATTTTGAACTGAAACAATTTTCTTAGTAGCTTGATTAATTTCTTCTTCAGAATAAGGAATTTTAATATCCATTCTTTTTGCTGAATGAAAAAGTCTATCTGTATGTTCTTCTAATTTAAATATTTCTCCATCGTAAACTCTTAATCCTTCAAATACACAGCTAGCATAATGAAGACCATGACTTAAAACATGAAGTTTTACATCATTCCAATCAACCAGATCATTGTTGTACCAGATTTTTCCTTCTCGTTTATCGTAAGGTGTCATTTAGATTTAATTTTTTAGATTTAATTTATTTAAAAAAATATCTTTGTATGTAGAATATGTCAATATAACTTACCAATATGAAAGAACTTTTATATTTAAAGGATGATCAATTAAAAGAGTTTATAGAAAAAATCTCTATGA
>CACFUH010000042.1 GCA_902569415.1 uncultured Pelagibacteraceae bacterium | reverse complement strand
TAGCTATTTCTTTCATACTTTTTATCGGATTATTGATTTACTTCAAAATCCCACAAAAAGTAAACGAAATGCTAAATCAATTAATTTCAAATATAAAAAATGAAATTAATGAAAGTGAAAAACTTAGAAATGAAGCTAAAACTCTTTTGGATAATTCTCAGGCAAAATTGGATAGTGCAAATGAGGAAACTAGCAAGATAATTGAACAGGCCAAAAAAGAAAGTGAAAACTTAGTAATTGAGATAAATGAAAAGTTTCATAAGTCAGCTGAAATTAAAAAAAAATTAGCTGAAACAAAAATAGCTCAAATGAAAGAGGCGGCTTTAAAAGAGGTTAAAGATACGTCAATAAAAATAGCCGTGGATTCTGTTAAAAAAATAATTTCTACCTCAGTCGACAAAAATAAATTAGATGCAATTTTTGAAAAAGACCTCGAAGAAGCAAAAACAGAATTAAAAAAAATTAATTCGTAGTATTTCAAAGAAATATCTTACTTTATTATTAAAAAAAATATAAATTATTTATATGAATTCAATTGTCATCGGGTCTGGATTTGGTGGTATTGCTGCTGCTCTAAGATTAAGAGCAAAGAAACACAAAGTTACATTAATTGAAAAGCAACCAGATCTTGGGGGAAGGGCAAGAGTATTTAGAAAAAATGGATTTACCTATGATGGTGGACCAACAGTTATTACAGCTCCTTATTTAATTGATGAATTATTCGAATTATTCAAAAAAGATCCTAAAGACTATATAGAGCTATCTCCACTTAAAGTTTGGTATCAATTTATTTTTGAAGATAAATCTAAATTTAATTATTCAGGCAATGAAATTGAGATGAAAAGACAAATAGAAGAAATAAATAAAGAAGATGTTGAGGGATATGAGAAACTAGTAAATTTTACTAAAAAAATTTTTGATAAAGGGTTTACAGAACTTGCAGATGTTCCATTTGATAAACCATTCGTAATGATGCAGCAATTACCAGCATTATTAAAACTTAAAAGTTATAAGTCAGTATATTCGTTAGTTTCCTCTTATGTAAAAAATGAAAAATTAAGAAGAATATTAAGTATGCATCCCCTTTTAGTTGGTGGAAATCCTTTTACGACAACTTCTATTTATGGGCTAATTTTATACTTAGAAAAAAAATGGGGCATTCATTATTCAATGGGTGGAACGGGAAATATTATAAAAGGTTTTGAAAAATTGATGAATGAAGTTGGTATAGAAATAATAAAAGGACGTGAAGTAAATAAAATTATTACAGATGGAAATAAAATTACTGGTATTCAACTAGATGACCAGACTAAAATTGATACCAATAATGTTATTTGTAATGCAGACCCACCTGCAGTTTATGAAAAAATGTTAAATGGAAATAAAAATAACTCGTTATTGTTTAAATGGAAAAAAAACAGAATGGAATATTCAATGGGATTATTTGTTTATTATTTTGGAACTAAAAAAACTTATGATGACGTAGAACATCATACTATTAAATTTGGTAATAAATATAAAGAGCACCTTGATGATATATTTGATAATAAAAAGCTAAATAACGATATAAGTTATTATCTTCACAGACCATCTGCTACCGACAAATCTATGGCTCCTGAAGGACAGGATTGTTTTTATGTTCTAATTCCTGTTCCAAACAATCAATCAAAAATTGACTGGTCTATTGAAGGTGAAAAAATGAAGAATTTAGTAATCGATAAGATGGAAAAAGATTTAATGCCTAACCTTAGAGATAATATTGTTGAAGATTTTTATTTAACACCAGATTACTTTGAAAAAGAACTTAATACTAAATATGGTTCTGGTTTTTCAATACAGCCAAAATTTTCACAATCAGCTTATTTCAGATTTCATAATAAATCTGAAATTTATGATGGTCTTTATTTTGTAGGAGCAGGAACACATCCAGGCGCAGGTGTTCCTGGTGTTCTATCATCAGCTAAAGTATTGGATAAAATAATTTAATGTCTAATGTAAACTACCTAGCTCAATTTGCTAAATCATTTAATTGGGCTGGATTTTTTTTACCAAAAAATGTTTACCAAGATTGTTCTAAGTTATACGCATTTTGTAGAGTACTGGATGATCTGGTAGATGAGAAAACTGATTTGGAATTAAGAGAAGAAAGATTTAATGAAATTAAAAATATTTATAAAAAAACTTATGAAATAGATAATAATGATAGAAATATATTAAACCAAAATGAACATGGATTAATAGTAAACGATATGATT
>CACFUH010000041.1 GCA_902569415.1 uncultured Pelagibacteraceae bacterium | reverse complement strand
GGGAATGTTCTAAAATGGAAATATAAAAATGACTGGATATGCAATATTCCAAATCGAAATAACTAACCCCGAAGAATATAAAAATTATGTAACAAAAGCTTCAGGGTTAGTTGCTAAGTATGGAGGAGAATATTTGGTAAGAGGTGGAGATTACGAATGTGTTGAGGGTGAATGGAAACTACCTAGAACAGTCGTTGTTAGATTTCCCTCTTACGAAAAAGCTTTAGAGTTTTATAATTCTGAAGAATACAAACCGGTAAGACAGATACGGTTAGATAACTCTGTCGGAAATGTAATAATAATTAAAGGAGTATAAGATATGTCGATTATAGAAAAAATGTCGAAAATAGTAAATGATGGTGACACTGCAGCAGCAGATCAATTAATACATGATGATTTTCAATTTTTAATGCATTCATCCGGAAAAAAACTAGGCAAGTCGGATGTTATTAAATGGCTTGGTATGAAAGATGTTCAAAAAGAAAAAGTAAGAGTGCTTTTTGAAAATGATGAAGTCGGATTTGAACATGCGTTTGTAAGTTACAAAGATGGTAATAAAGAAGCGGTTATGACTTATTATAAATTTAAAGATGGTAAAGTTGCATATCAAGAAACAGGTGCAACAAAACTTCCAAAGTAGTGAGTAAAGCAATTGGTTTTGTAATGGTTGGAACTAATGATCTTGAAAAATCAAGCAAGCTCTATGATGCTATATTAGTTCATCTTGAAATGAAAAGAATTACCGTAACAGAAAGATATATTGGATATGGCTATAGTGAAGATGATGGAGCAAAGTTTTATATTACAAAACCTCACAATAAAGAAAATGCTAACGCAGGAAACGGTACAATGGTTGCTTTGGCAGCTGAATCGAAAGAGGCAGTAGATAAATTTCATAAATCAGCACTAGAAAACGGTGCTGTTGATGAAGGAGCTCCAGGATTAAGATCAGATGGAAATTATTATGGTTATGTCCGTGATCATGACGGTAATAAAATTACAGCTAGATGTGTTTTAAGTTAAATGAGCAATATTGATTTTTATTTTTCTATTGGAAGTACATACACATATCTTTCTGTAACAAGAATTTTAGATGTGGAAAAAAAACATGGTGTAAAATTTAATTGGAAACCATTCAGTGTAAGAATAATAATGAATGAAATGAATAACCATCCTTTTCCAGATGATAAAAAAAGTAAAGTTGATTACATGTGGAGAGATATTGAAAGAAGAGCAGAAGGTTATGGTTTTTCTGCAAAAACTCCTGTTCCTTACCCATTAACTCAATTTGACCTAGCAAATAAACTTGCAATACTTGGTTTAAAAGAAGGCTGGGGAGTTGATTATGTAAGACTTACTTACAAAAGATGGTTTCAAGAAAATAAAGAGCCTGCAGTAGAACCTAATATTTCTGAAATTTGTTCAGAACTCAAATTAGATAAAGATAAAGTGATTTTAAATGCAAATTCTGAAGAAATAGAAAAAGAATTTTTGGCAAATACAGATAGCGCACGTAACAATAAAGTTTTTGGGAGTCCATCATTTATAGTAAATAATGAGATTTTTTGGGGAGACGATAGAATGGAAGATGCTATAAATTGGTCTAAAAAATAATGTTAAAAAAGAAATATTCTAATTTTATTTTTATTTTGATTATGGGTTTTGGAATGAGCTTGTTTATGACCTTAATTATTACATATATTAATACTGGAATGGATAATCAATATGTCCAAAGATTTTTTAAAGCATGGTCAGTAAGTTTACCAATAGCAATAATTACATCTCTAGTTGTAGGCCCACCAACTAAAAAATTTGTAGATAAAATTACTAATTAATAATAATCTTTAGTTGTGAGTAATATATCAGCTTATATAATTTTAATTGTTGCAGTTGTTTTAGGAACTGCATCAAATGGTTTTGCTAAAGGTGCTCAAGGTTTCACAATATTGTTGCCAAGCATTATAACTGCAGTAACTATTGTTGGATGCATGTATACCCTGTCTCTTGTTATGAAAACAATTCCAGTTGGAATAACTTATGCTTCATTCGCAGGACTTTGTATTATAGCAACAACAATTGTAGGAATGTATAAATTCAAACAAATTCCAGATCTTTATACTATGATAGGTCTTGCTTTAATTATAGCTGGTGTTTTAATTGTTAACTTGTTAGGAAAAGCGAATTAAATGAAACCATTCACAGGATATATTTTTTTATTCATAGCAATATCTTGTGGAATAACTGCAAATAGTTTTGCAAAAATTTCTGATGGATTTACAAAACTTACACCATCTGTTGCTTGTATACTTTTAATGTGTGTAACTATGTTTTCACTTGCAAAAGGAATGTCTGCAATTCCAGTTGGTTTTGCATATGCCACTTACAGTGCTGTAACAGTTGCATCAATACTAATTTTTGGAATTGTTAAATATAATCAAATGCCTAACGCATATGGTTTAATTGGAATTATTTTAATTATAGCTGGGGTCT
>CACFUH010000040.1 GCA_902569415.1 uncultured Pelagibacteraceae bacterium | reverse complement strand
ATTTATAATTGTTGGACATCCATAAAGACCTATTAAAGCTGGAAAAGGAGGTTTTAATCTAGGCTGACCTTTTTTTCCTTCAAGACTTTCTAATAAAGCAGTTTCTTCACCACAAATATATGCACCAGCACCGTAATGTACATATATGTCAAAATCCCATCCACTATCACAAGCATTAACTCCTATTAATTTTTTTTCATAAGCTTCATTTATAGCTTTTTGAAGTTTATTACCTTCATTAAAATATTCGCCTCTTATATAAATATAACATTTATTGGCATTAACTGCATAAGCTGATAGCAAACAACCTTCAATTAATTTGTGAGGTTCAAATCTTAGAATGTCTCTATCTTTACAAGTTCCTGGTTCTGATTCATCAGCATTAATAACAAGATAATGTGGTCTCGAGCCAACTTCCTTAGGAGCAAATGACCATTTGAGACCGGTCGGGAAACCTGCTCCTCCCCGGCCTCTAAGCTCAGAGGATTTTATTTCATTAATTATCCATTCTTTACCTTTTTTTATAATTTCATTAGTGTTTTGCCAATCTCCCCTTTTTTGAGCAGATGAAATATCTGGTCCAAAGTCATTATATAAGTTTGTAAAAATTCTATCTTCGTCTTTAAGCATTTTTTATATTTAATAAAGTTTTTCTATTATTTTCTGGTTCGGAGTTTTTTCTACCTCTGTAAGATCCTGGTATAGGTTTTTCTCCATTTTGTATTTGCTTTATAATTTTTACTGCTTTTTCTTTGTTTAGATCTTCATAATAATCATCATTAATTTGCATCATAGGAGCATTTATGCAAGCACCAAGACACTCTACTTCCATCCATGAGCAAGTTTTGTCTTTTGAAAGTTGTTTTTCTTTATTTGATATTTTTTCCCTGCATGCGCTCACAATATCGTAAGCTCCTCTAATCATACATGGTGTAGTTGTACAAACTTGAAAAAAATATTTACCTACTGGAGATAGGTTATACATACTATAAAATGTTGCTACTTCATAAACCTTGATGTAAGGCATGCTAAGAAATTTAGCAATATATTTCATCGCAGATAGTGGTATCCAATTATCATTTTGTTTTTGAGCTAAATAAAGTAATGCCATAACTGCGCTTTGTTGTTTTCCTTCTGGATAGTTTTTTATTATTTTTTGTGCTTCATTTAAATTTTGTTTATTAAATTCAAAATTAGATGGTTGTTCTTTAGAAATTTTTTTTATAGTCATCTATCAATTTCTCCAAAAACTACATCCATAGAACCTAACACAGCTGGAACATCTGCTAACATATGGCCCTTTATTAAATAATCCATTGCTTGAAGATGAGAAAACCCTGGGGCCCTTATTTTACATTTATAAGGCTTACTTGAGCCATCTGATATTAAATAAACTCCAAATTCTCCTTTTGGAGCTTCAACAGAAACATAAACTTCATCCTTTTTAACTCTGTAACCCTCAGTGAATAATTTGAAATGATGAATTAAAGCTTCCATAGACTCTTTAAGCTCTTTTTTTGGTGGGGGGCTAATTTTACCATCCAATGATTTTATAGGGCCTACCGGCATTTTAACTAAACATTGATTTATAATATTAACACTCTCTTTCATCTCTTCAATTCTACATAAATATCTGTCATAACAATCGCCATTTTTGCCAATTGGTATTTTAAAATCAAGTTGATCATAACATTCATAAGGTTGAGATTTTCTTAAATCCCATGGTATTCCTGAACCTCTTAGCATTACGCCAGAAAACGAATAGTCTAGAGCGTCCTGTTTAGAAACAACTCCAATATCTACATTTCTTTGTTTAAAAATTCTATTATCAGTTAAAAGAGTTTCTAAATCATTTATAACCTTTGGAAAATTTTGACAAAATTTTGCTATATCTTCACTTAACCCTCTGGGTAAATCTTGGTGGACACCACCAGTTCTAAAATAATTTGCATGAAGCCTTGAACCTGAGACTCTCTCATAAAAAGTCATTAAAGTTTCTCTCTCTTCAAAACCCCATAGTGAGGGTGTTAATGCGCCAACATCAAGTGCTTGAGTTGTTATATTTAAAATATGACTTAATATTCTTCCAATTTCACAAAACATTACTCTAATAAATTGAGCTCTAATTGGCACTTCAATGTCTAAAATTTTTTCAATAGCAAGAGCAAAAGCATGTTCTTGATTCATTGGTGCAACATAGTCAAGCCTATCAAAATAGGGTAATGCTTGAAGATAAGTTTTATTCTCAATTAATTTTTCTGTACCTCTGTGTAACAAACCAATATGTGGATCAGCATGTTCAACGATCTCACCATCTAGTTCCAATATTAATCTCAACACGCCGTGAGCAGCCGGATGTTGTGGTCCAAAATTTAAATTTAATGTTTTTTTTTCTTTACTCATTTTTTTTAGCTTCTTCTTTGATATAATTTGTACCTTCCCATGGACTTTCATAGTCAAAGTTTCTATAATTCTGTTCCAATTTAACTGGTTCGTAGATAACTTTTTTTTCATCTTCGCTATATCTGACTTCATTATGGCCAGTTAATGGAAAGTCTTTTCTTAAAGGATAACCTTCAAAATTATAGTCAGTTAAAATTCTTCTTAGGTC
>CACFUH010000039.1 GCA_902569415.1 uncultured Pelagibacteraceae bacterium | reverse complement strand
CATTCATAAAGAATTTGGAGGAGTTGTGCCCGAACTTGCTGCTAGAGCTCATGTAGAAAAAATAGATTTAATTGCAAAAAAAGCATTAGATGAGAGTGGAGTGAATTTAAATGATGTCGATGCAGTTGCAGCAACTGCAGGCCCTGGCTTAATAGTTTGTTTATCTGTTGGTTTAAATTTTGGTAAAGCTATTGCAGCATCTTTAAAAAAACCTTTTATTGCAGTAAATCATTTGGAAGGCCACGCACTAAGTCCTAAATTAAATTCGAAAATAAATTATCCTTATCTTTTACTTTTAATCTCGGGCGGACATAGTCAATATTTAAATGTTGAGGGCCTTGGAAAATATAAAAGACTTGGAACAACTATTGATGATGCGGTGGGTGAAGCATTCGACAAAACTGCAAAATTACTTGGTATTGAATTTCCTGGTGGCCCCCAAATTGAAGTTTTAGCTAAAAGAGGTGATCCTTCAAAATTTGATTTACCTAGACCAATAATCAATAAAGGTGGATGTAACTTATCTTTTGCTGGACTAAAAACAGCTATTCTTAGAATAACAAAAAAAATTAAAACAAGACAAGATAAGTATGATCTTGCTGCTTCATTTCAAAAAACAATTGAGGAAATATTATATAAAAAAACTAAAATAGCTTTTAGAGAATTTAAAAAAATTAATAAAAGTAAAAAAAATTTATTTGTTATTGCTGGAGGAGTTGCTGCAAATAAAAAAATAAGAGTTAGTTTAGAATCATTAAGTAAAGAAGAAAATTTTGAAAGTGTATTCCCTCCTATAAATTTATGCAGTGACAATGCTGCAATGATTGCCATGGTGGGTTTAGAAAGATTTAAAAAAAAACAATTTAATAATTTAGATTTTTCTCCAAAGCCTAGATGGCAATTAGATGAGAATGCTGCTTTTTTAAAAGGAGCAGGTGTAAAAATTTAAAATTATTTATATTTTGACAAAATAAAAAATAGTAAAATTTTAAATTGTCAATTACATCTTAAGTTTACATTTTTAGGGAGTTTGTATTTTTTTTCCAACTCAATTTCATAATCCGTCAACTTCAGAACTCCATCACAAAAACCAACAAACACTTCTTTATCAGAAAAAAATAAGCATCCTTTTTCAATCTGAATTGCATCTGGGGTGATTGATATAATGTCTGCTCTCCAAATCCGAATTTTTGTATCATTCTCTGACAAAGTCACATACGCACCGGGAAAAGGGTGAGAGCACGATCGTACTATATTTCTTGCACTACTCACATTAATATGGCTTGGATAAAGTTGTCCAGATTTTTCATTTAGAGCAGGAAAAGATATAAATGGATTATTTATTTGTTTCGAAAGTTTAAGTTTGTTGTTACGAATATCAGATATCAATCTAATTGCTGAATCACATATATGCTCGATAGCTTTTTCTTGAACATCATCTATGTAATCATTGTTTTTAATTGTAATTTTTCTAGTTTCATAAACATCACCATCATCAACACCCTCACTGTATCTGAAACAATTGTGAAAAATCAAATCTAAACCAAGTCTTATACTCCAATTAATAGGGGATCTTCCTCTTCCATTTGGAAACTCATATCCTGATCCATGCCAACCAAATACCCCAAAACGAAAACAACTTAACACATCTTTTGGGATTATTCTTTGCCAACTTGTACATAGACCTAAATCAAAAGATTTTGTCTTAAAAAAATTTTTATCTTCATCTGATTTTAATGAATATGTTTGGGCCAAAAAACAGTTAATCCCTAAATCTTCAGCTTTTGTAGTAATTTTACTATCGTGCCCAGAAATATGAACTGAACCTGATTTACGAGGATCAAGTACTACTAATGTATCAATATTTATTTTATTTTTTGTAAGATAGTTTAGCAATCTTATTGTAGAATTTTTGGTTCCAAATACACAAATTTTCATACAATCTTATCTCTGTAGGGAGCAAAGCTTTTTAATTCTTCGTCAACCGTAGCAATATAATCTCTTCGACTTTCATCCACTAGAGATTTAAGAAATTCTAATTCTGTTAAATTCTTTTCATTCGACCATTCATCTGGATGAGCTAGAATTTGTATCTTAGAAAATTCTAAATTATCTAGTGGGTGACCATATCTCCACCTATGATTTGAATCTGATATATACTTTATTTTCTTAGGAGTTGGCGAATATTCAAAAAAAGATGGTCCATATGCATTTAAAGCACCAAAAAGATAATCTTTCCGAATTTCAAGAACCCAAGAAGCTGGACGATGAAAGCTAAAAATTTTGCAAGGTAATTCTAATCCTGATTCAAACATTTTTTTTTGTTGAGTAAATTCATACTCCAACTTTTCAAAATTGTTTGCTGGAACATGTGAAATATAAAAATGCAAACCTACAGAGTGACCCATCTCTATCAAGCTTAAAATTTTAGCCTTATTTTTGACCGAAAAAGGATTATATGCTGATGAAATTACTTGAAAGAAGAAAGTTGATTTGATGCCATACTCTTTGTCGATAGCTCCCATTTTTTGAGCCCTATCGATATTAAATTCTACATCATGACGTAATATAGTAAATTCTCCTTTTAAAGCATCATCAAAAGTTGTTTTTTTTCTTTTAAGCGCTTCAAGAATTAACTTATATTCGTCATAGGAAAATGTTCCTTTTAATTGAGGTAGTTCGCTCATTTTAATTAAAAACTATATTACTTCTTAGATCAATTCAATCTAAAGCTAATTATAATGAGCAAATGTATTGTACTTTGTGTAGTACGTGTTTTATAAAAATGAAGTAAAACGAAATAAAGATGAACTAAAAAGTAAGTGAACACTTAAAGAATAATTAGATGAAGTACTGGTTATTAAAATCTGAACCAAATGTTTGGTCCATTAGTGATCAAAAAAAAGTTGGATCTAAGGG
>CACFUH010000038.1 GCA_902569415.1 uncultured Pelagibacteraceae bacterium | reverse complement strand
GATTTGCTGAAAATTATCTTTAATCCTAGGAATTTCATTACCTAAATAAGAAATATCTTTACATTTTTCACAGACTCTCTTTTCTGAATTATAAATTGTCTTACCTTCACTATCTTGAATCCTGTCTAAAAATATAGGCACAATTAACTTACCCCCATTTACAAATGAACCATAAGCAGCTGTTAACTTTAGTAAAGTTGTTTCCGCAGATCCTAATGAAATAGAGGACAGTTCTTCAGGATTATCATATATATTTAATTTTCTTGAAAAATTTACAATTTTATCAATACCAATTTCTTGAGCAATTCTGACCGTCATTAAGTTTCTTGATTTTTCGACGCCAGTTCTAATAGTTGATGGTCCATAAAATTTTTTTCCATAATTTTCAGGTTTCCACATCTTTAAATCTTCTCCTTGATCTAAAACAATTGGAGCATCTAAAACTAAGGATGAAGGATTAAAACTATTTTCTAAGGCAAGAGCATAAACAAAAGGTTTAAAAGCTGAGCCAGGTTGCCTTAGAGCTTGAGTAGATCTATTAAATTCACTTAATTTAAAACTAAAGCCACCAGACATTGCTAAAACTCTTCCGGTATAAGGATCTAAAACAACAATACCTCCATTTGCTTTTGGAATTTGCTTTAAAGAGAATAAATTATCTTTTATATTTTTTACATAAACTACATCCCCTACCTTAAATATTTTATTTAAATCTTTTTTTATCCAAGATACGTTTTCGTATGATATTTTTCCTTTTATTTTATTTTCTGTTTCTATTTCTGCTGAAAATTTATTGATTTTTTTTATTATGGCTAAACTCCAGCCAATTGTTTTTTCTAATTTATATTTCTTTAAATCTTTACTCCAGTTACTATTAATTTTTTTATTTAATATTGGTCCTCTCCAGCCTTTTCTTTTGTCATATTTTTGTAGACCTTCTCTTAATGATTTTGTTGCAACTGATTGTAATTCTAAATTAATTGGTGTTTTAATTGTAAAACCTTGTTTATAAATTTTATCAAAACCATATTTTTCAACTAGAAATTTTCTTACATCTTCAACATAATATCTTGCATCTTCAAGATAAGTTTTTTTTCTTTTTCTTAAAATTATTTCGGAATTTACTAAATTTTTATATTTTTTTTGAGTTATATATGAATTTTCCAATAAATTTTTAATAACTAAATCTCTTCTTACTTTTGCTAATTCAGCATTCTTGTAAGGATTATATTTACTTGGTGCTTTTGGTAAAGCAGCTAATAGGGCAGCTTCTGCATAGTTTAGTTTACTGATAGGTTTGTCAAAATATTCTAAACTCGCTGATGCTATTCCATACGACCCTTCACCTAAATAAATTTGATTTAAATAAAGCTCTAAAATCCTTTCCTTTGTTAGAGCTCTTTCAATTCTAAAAGCTAATATTGCTTCTTTAATTTTTCTATTAATACTTACTTCGTTGGTTAAAAGAAAATTTTTTGCTACTTGTTGAGTAATTGTTGATGCTCCTTCTAATCTTTTTGATGAAATAATGTTAGATACGTTGTTAATAAGTGCTCTTAATATACCTTTTGCATCAACTCCAGGGTGTGAAAAAAAATTTTTATCTTCTGCAGACAAAAATGAATTAATAACAATTTTAGGTATTGTTTCGATTGGAACAAATATTCTTTTTTCAGATGAAAAATCACTAACTAATTCACCACTTCCTGAATACAATTTACTGGAAACTGCAGGCTTATACATTTTTAAAAACTTATAATCTGGTAGTTTGTTTGAAAATGTCCAAAGTACTGCAATAATTCCTATTATTGAAATCAAGCACATTGATACAATAAAAATAGCAATTTTTTTTATTAGAATGCTCATTTTTGTATTATTTAGTTTACGAATTTGTTAAACATAAGGCACCGAATTTATAAAAAATTTATGAAAAATAATATCAAACATTTATGGCAAAAAATTTATATATTGATGCATCGCATCCAAATGAAACTAGGGTTGTACTTAAATCTGATGATAATATCGAAGATTATGAGTATGAAAGTATAAGCAATAGTTTAATTAAAAATAATATCTATCTAGGAAAAGTAAGCAGAATTGAACCATCTTTACAAGCTGCTTTTATAGATTTTGGAAGAGATAGACATGGTTTTTTATCTTTTAATGATATTCAGTCTGATTACTATCAGATTCCACAAAGTGATTTAGAAAAAATAAAGGAGGAGGAAGAAAAGGTAAGGGAAGAATTAATTAAAGAAGATGAAAAAAGTGAACAAATAATTGATGAGAATAATAGTACAGTTAAAAATCAAGACCCAATTGAAAAAACACCTCTAGAAAATAAAATTGAAGAAAATAAAAAAGAAAAAAGATACCCTGGTAAAAGATATAAAATTCAAGAAGTAATAAAACCTAACCAAGTAATTTTAATTCAAGTTTTAAAGGATGAGAGAGGATTAAAGGGCGCTGCTCTTAGTACATTTATATCAATAGCAGGCAAATATATTGTTTTAATGCCAAATACTCCAAAAGGGGGAGGAATTTCAAGAAAAATATTTAATCCAGCTGACAGAAAAAAAATTAGAAAAATTTTAAATGAAATACAAATACCAAAAGAGATGGGTCTAATAGTAAGAACAGCAGGATCTAACAAAACAAAAAATGAAATTGAAAATGATTTGAATAATTTAATTAATATTTGGAATTCTATTAAGGAAAAAGCAATAAATTCTATAGCTCCTAATTTAATTCATCAAGAAAGCGACATTATCAAAAGATCAATTAGAGATATGTACGATGATGAAACACAAAATGTAATAGTCGAAGGAAATGAAGGTTATCAAAAAGCAAAAAACTACATGAAATTAGTGATGCCGAGTAATGTCAAAAAAATTAAAAAATATAGAGACAGAGTTCCTTTATTTTTCAGAGAAAAAATTGAATCAAAATTATTTCAAATTTTTGAAACTGAGGTAAAGCTTAAATCTGGTGGATACTTGGTAATTAACCCAACTGAAGCTTTAGTTTCTATAGATGTTAATTCAGGAAGCTCAATTAAGCAAAAAAATGTTGAAAGTACTGCCTTAGATACCAATTTAGAAGCTGCAAATGAAATTTCACGACAAATTAAATTAAGAGATCTCTCGGGTTTAATAATAATAGATTTTATAGATATGTTAAATTATTCAAATAAAAGACTAGTAGAGAGAAGACTAAAAGATAAATGTAGAACAGATAGAGCTAGAATTCAAATAGGCAGAATAAGTAATTTTGGACTTCTTGAGATGTCTAGACAAAGACTAAGAGAAAGCAATGTTAAATGGAGTTTAAAGCTATCAAATGAAACATTTGCATTAAAAATAATAAAGCTAATTGAATTAAAAACATTAGAAAATAGTGCAAAAATTGTAAAAATAAATTTAAATGAAAAAATCATTACATTCATTAAAGATAATTACATGGATGATTTTAAGTATTTTAAAAGTAA
>CACFUH010000037.1 GCA_902569415.1 uncultured Pelagibacteraceae bacterium | reverse complement strand
GCTGTCTCTCGCTGCTTTACTTTCTCTTTGTACAGCTTCATGCATATTTTCATTGTCTATTGGATAGTACCAAGCTCTCTTCCACTGTCCAACATTTTCAAATTCAGCTTTATATTCTACATGCCAGTCGTGTATTGGTGTTCTTCTTGTAATATCAAAAAATTCACCAACGTTCCTTCCAACAATCGCTCCAAATGTTAATGGAGTATAAGGAGGTCGAAATGTAGTTGTTCCCAATTCACCCATTTTTACACCAGCAGTTTCAGCTATAATACCAAGTGCATGCATATTGGACAATTTTCCTTGATCGGTTGCCATACCCGTTGTTGTATATCTTTTCACATGCTCAATTGACTTAAAACCTTCTCTTAATGCTAATTTGATATCATTTGCAGTAGAATCGTTTTGAAAATCTAAAAATGGTTTAGTTTTACCCAAAGGTTTATCGGATGGAAGTAACCAAATATTTTTTTTGTCAATTTCTTTTGAGGTAATAATTTCTAAGTTTTCATAATCATTATTATTAACTTTTAAAAATTTGTTTGTTGAGTTAACTGAATTTTTTATTACTTGATCAAGTTCAAAATCACCATTACAAGATCCAATACTTATTTGCTCTAAACCTGATTTATCTGGTAAAAAAAACATTATCTTCATCTCTGAATTTAAGTTTACCACCAGACTGAGTAAATAAATGTACTCGTGGTGTCCATCCTCCAGAAATACCCAAGCAGTCACATTCTTCTTTTGTTTTTTTTCCCACAACAGCGGTACCATCGTCAGATAATTTCATAATCTCAATAGAATTAATTTTTTTGTAACCACTTGTATTAACCACTGAAGATTTCCAATGAATTTTAATACCTAATTTTTCAGCTTGTTTAACTATTAAAGAATTGGTTTTATCTCTTATATCAACTACTGAATTAACATTTACTCCACTATTATTTAATGAGATGGCAGTTTCATATGCTGAGTCATTATTTGTAAACAAAGATACTTTTTGTCCACATTTTACTCCGTAGTAATCTATGTATCTTTTGATAGAAGATGAAAGAATAATACCGGGCCTATCATTATTGTTAAAAATTAATGGTCTTTCCATAGCCCCTGTAGCTATAATTACTTTTTTTGCTCTAATTTTCCAAAGTCTTTGACGAATTTTATCTTTTTTTTCATTTATATCTAAATGGTCTGTTAAATCTTCTCTTGCTAGAAGATAATTGTAACTGTGATAAGCAGCTAAAGATGTTCTTGTTTTTATAGTTAAATTTTCAAGTGATTTTAAAGTTTCAATTTCTTTTTTTAACCATTCATTTGAATAAGAATTATTTATTTTAAAGCATTCATTTTCTTGGAAAAGAGTAGTTCCGCCTAGGATATTTTTATCGTTTATTAATACAGTATTTAAATTATTCTTAGCTGCTATTTTAGCAGCTATTATTCCAGATATACCTCCACCAACTACCAAAACATCACAGTGTAAATATCTATGATCATAAATATCTTTGTCTGGTTCAGTAGGTGATTTACCCAAACCTGCTGATTTTCTTATAAAGTATTCGTATAATTTCCAAAAATTAGAAGGCCACATAAATGTTTTATAATAGAAAGCTGCCGGTATAAGAGGAGAGAAAAAATTATTTACCGCACCCACATCAAAATTAACACTTGGCCAACAATTTTGGCTTGATGCTTCTAAACCTTCATATAATTCTATTTCAGTTGCTCTTGTATTTGGTTCTGTCATTGAGGCATCATTTCCAACTTGTACGATCGCATTTGGTTCTTCAGGACCACATGCCATTATTCCTCTTGGACGATGATACTTAAAGCTTCTTCCTACTAGGTGAATATTATTTGCTAATAAGGCTGATGCTAATGTATCACCTTTAAAACCATACAATTTTTTACCATCAAATTTAAAAGATATTCTCGATGTTTGATCAATAAACTTACTATTTGTTGTTCTTAAATTTCTAATCATTATTTTGTAGGGGGTTTTTCACCCATTTTGTATACAGCATGAATTTTATCATTTGATGTATCTCTAACCATGTTGAACCATTTTCTACATCCGTGAGCATGATTCCATCTTTCAAATTGAACTCCTTTAATATTTTTTCTCATAAATAAAAATTCAGCCCACTGATCATCACTTAATTCCGTAGGTTGTTTTGGCCTCACGATGTGCGCTTCACCACCAGCTGAAAATTCACTTTGATCTCTTTCACCACAATATGGACAATTAATTAAAAACATTAGTGCGCTACAGCAGCTGCTCCGTGTTCATCAACAAGATCACCACTTACGAATCTATTAATATTGAAATCAGCATTTAGTTTATGAGGTTCATCATTTGCAATAGTATGCGCAAACAAATCACCTGAACCTGGTGTAGCTTTAAATCCACCTGTTCCCCAACCGCAATTAAAATACAATCCTTTAATATGCGTTTTGCTTAATATTGGACTAGCATCTGGACAAATATCAACAATACCACCCCATTGTCTTAACATTTTCATTCTACTAAAAATAGGGTAGAGCTCTAATATTGCCTTTAAAGTTCCTTCAACGACATCATGACTTCCTCTTTGTGTATATGAAACATAAGCATCGGTTCCTGCTCCAATAACCAATTCTCCTTTATCAGATTGACTTACATAAGCATGCACAGCATTTGACATTACTACTGTATCAATAATAGGTTTTACAGGCTCAGATACCAAAGCTTGCAATGGTTTACTTTCAAGAGGTAATTTTAAATCTACCATATTTGCAATAACACTAGAATGACCAGCAGCAACTACTCCAATTTTTTTGGTTTTGATGAATCCTTTTGTTGTTTCTATACCTTCAACACCGTTTGCATTTCTTTTAATTCCATTTACTTCACAATTTTGAATAATATCTACACCCATAGCATCGGCTCCTCGAGCATAACCCCATGCGACAGCATCATGTCTAGCCGTTCCAGCTCTTCTTTGTAAAGTTCCCCCTAAAACAGGATATCTAATATCAGGCGATGTATTAATTATTGGACAGAATTTTTTTACTTCCTCAGTATTTAGCCATACAGCATCAATACCATTTAATCTATTTGCATGAGTTCTTCTTTTTAAATCTCTAACATCTTGAAGGTTATGAGCTAAATTCATAACACCTCTTTGACTAAACATTACATTATAATTTAACTCTTGTGATAAACCTTCCCAAATTTTTAAAGCATGGTCGTATAAACCTGCGCTAGCATCCCATAAATAGTTTGAACGGATTATAGTTGTATTTCTTCCTGTGTTTCCTCCTCCAATCCAACCTTTTTCAACAACCGCAATATTTGTCATATTATGCTTCTTAGCTAAATAAAATGCTGTAGCCAAACCATGGCCTCCACCACCAATAATAATTGCATCATATTCTTTTTTTGGCTCAGGATCTCTCCATGCTCTTTGCCAATTCTCGTGATAGCTAAAAGCATTCTTAATTAGAGAAAATATAGAATATTTGTTTTTCATAATTTGCACGAAATTACTTGATTAATATTGAATATTCAATGATTTCAAGTTACACAGTAGTCAA
>CACFUH010000036.1 GCA_902569415.1 uncultured Pelagibacteraceae bacterium | reverse complement strand
TTCAGATTTTAAATTTTCAGTTTGTGTCCAAATATTAGTTTTAGTATCCAACGAACAGCTAAGTACAAACAAAGATATTGTTAAAAAATAAAAAATTTTATTCACTGAAATCACTGCTCAATCTTTTTTGAGTCTCTTTAACTATATTTTCATTGCTTTTTTCATAACTTAGGATTTGATTATAAAATTCTTTGGCTTTTTGTTTTTGATTTTTATCGAAAAAATATTCTGCCATCAAATACAGTGCATGAGACTTCCACACACTATCAGAGTTTATTAATGGTTTTAAAATTTTAATTAAATTATTTTCTGTTTCAAAATCAGAATTGAATAAACCTTTTTTATAAATAATTAAGTTTTTAATTTCTGTGTCTAGTTTAATTTTATTTATTATTAGATCAAAAAAACTATTTATTTCTTCGTTTGATGTATCGATCTCATTATCAATTATAAAATATAATGCTAAAGGCGAGTATGTTGGATTTTTTTCAGTAATTATTTCTACTAGTGGGTTTTTAAAATTATTTTTTTTTTCTGAATCAAAATTTATCATAATATCATTATATTTTTTTGCTAAATTTTTATTTTTTCTATGCTCTATCTCATTGAAGGCAAAAAATGACAGAATAATTAAAATTACAATTGAAAAAAAAATAATTAAAGTTTTTTTATTTTTTACAAAAAAATTTTTTATTCTTTCGTTTCTTGAAGCAGTGCTAATTATTGATATTTCCTCATCCATATTAAATCATATTCCTTAAAACATATTGTAGAATTCCACCATTTTTATAATATTCTAACTCATTTTTTGTATCTATTCTGCACAATGTTTTAATTTTTTTTATATCTCCAGTCATGTATTTTATTTCTAATTCTACTTTATCTAATGGAGATAGTCCTTTTTCAATATTTAATACACTAATTAACTCAGGTCCTTTTAGATTTAGATTTAATCTATTTATCCCATCTATGAATTGTAAGGGCAATATTCCCATGCCAATAAGATTTGATCTATGAATTCTCTCAAAACTTTCAGCTATGACAGTTTTAATTCCTAATAATTTTGTACCTTTTGCTGCCCAGTCTCTAGAAGAACCTGTCCCATATTCTTTCCCTCCTATTACCACTAAATCGGTTCCTCTTTTTTTATACTCTGCTGCAGCATTGTAAACTGACATTATTTTTTCTTCTGGATATAACTTTGTAAAACCACCTTCTGTACCTGGTGCTATCTCATTTCTAATTCTTATATTTGCAAATGTACCTCTCATCATAACTTCGTGATTTCCTCTTCTTGATCCATAAGAATTATAATCTTTTGGCAAAATTTGATGTTCCATAAAATATTCACCAGTTGGACTTTCTTTTTGAATAGATCCTGCTGGAGAAATATGGTCTGTCGTTACCATGTCACCTAAAATTAATAGTGGTCTGGCATCTTTAATCTGCTTAAATCCCTCAGGTTCATCAGACATATTATCAAAAAAAGGTGGTCTTTTTACATAAGTTGATCCTTCATCCCAATTATAAATACTACTTTTTTCAGTTTTAATTTTTTGCCATTGAATTGGTCCTTCAGAGACATTGGAGTATCTTTCAACAAACATATTTGCATTTAATGAATCTGTTAAAGTATCTTCTATTTCTTTATTTGAAGGCCAAATATCTTTTAAAAAAATATCATTATCATTTTTATCTTTTCCTAAAGGATCTTTATATAAATCTACTTCCATGTGGCCAGCTAAAGCGTAAGCAACAACAAGAGGAGGTGATGCCAAATAATTTGCTTTTATATGAGGAGATATACGTCCTTCAAAATTTCTATTGCCAGATAAAATTGATACAGCATATATATTTTCTTTTTCAATTGCTTCTACAATATTATCAGGCAATGGACCTGAATTTCCAATGCATGTTGTGCATCCATAACCAACTAAATTAAATCCTAATTCATCTAGGTATTTATTAAGACCTGCTTTTTCCAAATAATCAGTTACTACTTGCGATCCTGGCGCTAGTGAAGTTTTTACCCAAGGTTTTGTTTTTAACCCAAGCTCGACAGCTTTTTTTGCCAACAAACCTGCTCCTATTAAAACATTTGGATTAGATGTATTTGTACATGAGGTTATTGCTGCAATTAATATAGATCCATCTTTAATTTCAAAATCAGCTCCATTAACTTTTGAAATATATTTTTCCTTCCGCTCTGTAGTATTTTCAAATACTTTTTTAAATTCTGATGATGCTTCATTTAATAAAACTTTATCTTGAGGTCTTTTTGGTCCAGATATTGTTGGAACAATTGAAGACATGTCTAGCGAAACCTTATCTGTAAATTCAATATTTTCACTTGCCCACAATCCCTGCTCTTTTGCATATTTTTCTACTATAGAAACTATATGTTCGTTTCTTCCAGAAAATCTTAAATATTTCAAAGTTTCATCATCAATTGGAAAAAAACCACAAGTTGCCCCATATTCTGGAGCCATATTTGCGATAGTTGCTCTATCAGCAAGTGTTAGATTTTTTAATCCATCTCCATAAAATTCTACAAATTTTCCAACAACACCTTTATCTCTTAAAATTTTTACAACTGTTAAAACTAAATCAGTAGCTGTAGTACCTTCAGGCATTTTGTTTTTTACTTCAAAACCGATAACTTCTGGAATTAACATTGAAATTGGCTGACCAAGCATTCCAGCTTCGGCCTCTATTCCTCCAACTCCCCAACCAAGTACTGATAATCCGTTTACCATCGTTGTATGACTATCTGTTCCAACTAAAGTATCAGGAAATAAATATTCATCTTCTTTATATTTTTCTGACCAAACAACTTTTGATAAATACTCTAAATTTACTTGATGACAGATACCAGTGCCTGGTGGGACAATCCTAAAATTATTAAAAGCTTGTTGTCCCCACTTTAAAAAGGAATATCTTTCACCATTTCTTTTAAACTCTATATCAACATTTTTTTCAAATGAATCAGGTTTTGCAGACTGATCAACTTGTACTGAATGATCTATTACTAAGTCAACGGTAGAAAGTGGATTGATAGTATTTGGATCTTTATTTTTCTCTTTAACAGCTTCTCTCATAGCTGCCAAATCAGCTACTGCAGGAATTCCAGTATAATCTTGCAACAAAACTCTTGCAGGTCTGTAAGCTATTTCAGTATTTGATTTTTTTTCTTTTAACCATTTTTGAACTGCTTCTATTTGATCTTTGGTGACTGACAAATCATCTTCATATCTAAGTAGATTTTCTAATAAAACTTTTAATGATTTTGGTAAATGTGAAATTCCATTTAAACCGTTTTTTTCAGCCTCTGCTAAAGAAAAATATTTATAGTCTTTATTATTTATCTTTATTGATTTTAGAGATTTAAATGAATTTTTATTTCCAGGTTTCATAATTTATATATAAAAACTTGCTACACACCCAACAAGTAAGATGGACATAGCATAATTAAACCTTTTAATGAATTCATTATTTGTCGCGAATTTTCTTAAAAATTTACCTAATAAAGCCCAACTTGTTATACTTAAAAAAGCTGTAACTGAACAAACTACAATTACTGTGATTGAAGAACTAATATAATTTTCTTGTGATACGAATTTAGAAATAAGAGTAATCGCTGCCATTACTCCTTTTGGGTT
>CACFUH010000035.1 GCA_902569415.1 uncultured Pelagibacteraceae bacterium | reverse complement strand
TAATATTGCTGGATCAATAAGTTCAGCAATCATTCGTTACCTGGCCATTTCCCTTTGGTCATTGCATAATAGCTTTTAAACAATTCTGAAACTCCTTGTACTAATAAAAAAATAATACCTAACCACAAACATGATTTAATAGGCCACATATATGGCATCCATGTTGTATCCATTCCTCTTTCTCCACGCATTATTGATTCCTGAAGAAAACCAGTTGTCATATAAAGAAAGACAATTAAACCTGGAAAATAAAATACTATATATAAAACAAAATCTATTAAGCCTTGATTCTTCACTTTAAAATTTCTGTATAAGAAGTCTGCTCTAATATGAACTCCTTTTGATAGTGCGTAACCCGCACCTAACATAAATAAAGCTCCATAAAGAAATCTACTAATATCGTATGCCCAAATTGTAGGAGCTAAAAATAATTTTCTTGCAATAACTTCGTAAGTCATTGCTAAAATAAGTGGCATTAAAATCCAACAAACAATATTACCAGTTATCTTGCTAAATTTATCAATTGAAATAATGGATTTGGCCATCCATTTAGGCATGTCATCAGGCATTTTACCCGAGCCGCCTCTTCTCTCGGCAATCATTTCATCTGAAATATCTAGTCTACCTGGTTCTTCTGCCATAATTTCCCTAAAAAAAAAGCGGACTTATAATTAAGTCCGCTTTTATATATTTTTTTATCTTATTACTACTTCAATGTCGCCGCGTGAGCCATTCCTAGCTTAGCATTTGACATTTGAGCACCACTCCAGAATGGAACAGCAATATCTGCAAAGTTCTTCATAGAAGTATAAACTTCATTAAAGAATGCGTTTTCTTTTGCATTTTTATTTAAAGTTGCTTTTGCAGCTGCCATATATTCTGTGAAATAATCAGTAGGAGTATCTTCTAATATAACTCCATGCTTATTCGTTAACTCAGCAAGTGCTTTTCCATTTTCATAGATTCTATAGCTTAAAGATTTAGCTAATGAAGCGTTTGCTGCTACTTCTAATGATTTTTTCTCATGAGCACTTAAACTATTATAAGTTTTACCAGTCATGTAAAAGTCAGCATTTACTACAACTTGGTGTAGACCTTGTAAGTAATAGTGCTTAAGAACTTTTTGGAAACCAAATACTAGATCTGGTTTTGGACAACACCACTCAGCTGCATCAATTGTTCCGGCTTGTAAAGCAGGTAGAATATCTCCACCTCCCATAGCTACAGATGCTATACCGATGTCTTTATAAGTTTGTCCTGGAATTCCCGGAGGAGTTCTAAACTTATATTTTCTAAAGTCAGCCATATTTTTAATTGGCTTTGGAAACCAACCTAAAGCTTCAGGTCCAACTGGTTGAAGCATAAATCCTTTTATGTCTCTTCCCATTTCTTTCCATAATCGATCGTATAACTCTTTACCACCACCGTATTGGAACCATGATAAGAATGCTATATTGTCGATACCAACTCCACCACCAGCTACTGGCGAACCAAATAACATGGCAGCTGGGTGATCACCTGACCAATAGTGTGTCCAAGCAAAACCGCAGTCAATCAAACCTTTGTCTACAGCATCTAGAGTTTCTTTAACTCCAACTACTGTTCCAGCAGGCATGATTTCAAATTTTAGTGACCCACCTGTTAAAGCAGTAACAGTATCTGTGAAGTCTTTTAACATAACAACTTCATCAGCTTTAGCACTGATAACAGTTTGGCACTTTAATGTTTTTGCTGCATTAGCACTAGTTGCAAAACCAAGAACTAAAGAAACAGCAAACATCATTGAAATGATTTTTTTCATTATATTTCCCTCTTATTGTTTTTTTAAAAATGAAGTGTCTCAAAATAAAAATTTAAAACAAGTAGAAATATATAAAATCTTGTCGCAATTATTGCTGGTAATACTGGAATTTTTGAATTTAGGCTTTATAAACATTCTAATCTAATGGATAATTTTGATTTTATAATTATTGGTGCTGGTTCAGCTGGTTGTGTGTTAGCTAATAGATTGTCAGCAAACTCAAATCATAAAATTTTACTTCTTGAAGCAGGAGGAAAAGATACAAATCCTTGGATTCATATTCCTGGTGGTTACTTTAAAACTATGCACAATCCTAAAACTGATTGGTGTTTTAATACAGAGAAAGAACCAAATTGTAATAATAGAGAAATGGTTTATCCAAGGGGCAAAACTTTAGGTGGAAGCTCATCAATAAATGGAATGCTCTATATAAGAGGTCAATCAAATGATTATAATTATTGGAGGCAGTTAGGAAATGTTGGATGGTCATGGGAAGATGTATTACCTTATTTTAAAAAATCTGAGGACTTTCAGTTTGGAGAAAATGAATTTCATGGTTCTGGTGGACCGATAAAAGTTGAAAAAATTAGAGCAACTTTCAAAGTATTAGATTTATTTTTAGAAGCTGCGGGAGAGTTTGGTTATAAAAAAACTGAAGATTTCAATACTGGAAATAATGAAGGTATGGGTTATTTTCCCTTTACAGTAAAAAATGGCTTTAGATGTAGTACAGCAGTTGGTTATTTAAATCCTGTAAAAAACAGAAAAAATTTAAAAATTATTACTAATGCTCATATTAAAAACATCAATTTTGAAAATAAAAAAGCAACAAGTGTTAATTATTGGATTAATAATGAATTATTTTCTGTTAAAGCAAACAAGGAAATAATTTTAAGTGCTGGAACAATAGGATCGCCACATATTTTACAAGCATCTGGAATTGGTCCTAGTAAACTTTTAAAAGATAATAATATCGAAGTTATTAAAGATCATTCTGATGTAGGCTCAAATCTTACAGATCATTTAATGTTAAGACCAGTTTATAAAATAAAAAACTTAGAAACATTAAATGATATTTATTACAGTATTCCAAAAAAAATATTAACTGGATTAAAATTCTTATTATTTAGAAAAGGACCTTTAACAGTTGGGGCAAGTTATGCTTGTGGCTTTATAAAAAGTGACCCTCATCTTGAAACTCCTAATTTACAGTTTCATATATCACCTGCTAGCACTGATGTTTTGGGAAAAGCTTCTCTGCATAATTTTCCAGCGTTTACTCCCACTATAACTAATGTAAGACCAACAAGCAGAGGTTCAATAGAATTAAAATCTCCTGATACAAGAGTATCACCAAAAATTAAAATGAATTATTTGTCAACACAAGAAGATAGAGAAATAGCAGGAAAATCTTTAAAAATTGTTCGTAACATCGTAATGAATTCAAAAGCTTATAAAGAATATGAGCCTGAAGAATTAAGACCTGGTATTAATATTACTGATAATGAAACACTTGCTACAGAAGCTGGTAAGTTTGCTAATACCATATTTCATCCCGTTAGTACTTGTAGGATGGGTAAAGATGAAAAGGCAGTTGTAAGTGATAGGCTTATTGCACACGGTTTATCTAATTTAAGAATTGTAGATGCATCAGTTATGCCTCACATAACATCAGGAAATACTAATGCACCAACTATTATGATTGCCGAAAAAGCAGCTGACATGATAATAGAGGATAGTAAATCATGAGCGAACAAATAATTATTTTTTCTCAAATTGTATTTATTGATCTAGTCTTAGCTGGTGATAATGCAATTATAATTGGAATGGTTGCTTCCCAATTTCCACCTGACCAAAGAAAAAAAATTATTTTTTGGGGAATTGGCGCAGCTGTAATTTTAAGAATTATATTAACTCTACTTACTGCTTATTTGCTACAAATAACAGGATTAAGATTAATTGGTGGTCTAGCACTGCTATATATCTGCTATAAACTTTATACTGATGTAATTAAAAAATCTTCAACAGATAATGAAAAAATAAATGTAGATAATTCTAGTTTTTGGAAAGCTATATGGACAGTTTTAATTGCAGATTTTACAATGAGTCTTGATAACGTATTAGGAGTTGCGGGAGCTG
>CACFUH010000034.1 GCA_902569415.1 uncultured Pelagibacteraceae bacterium | reverse complement strand
CATCGGTATATTAAATATAAAATTAATAAGACTATAATTGTTGTGAACATTTTAAATTTAAATTATATTAAAAATTAATCATATGTCTATCTGGGGAAGTTTAATTGGAGGAATGATAGGTTTTTCATTAGGTGGACCTTTTGGAATGCTTTTGGGCTCCCTAGTAGGTGGAAAAATTTCTAGAGCAAGATCTAGAGGAAATTTTGGAACTTTTGCTCAACCTCAACAAATATTTGCTCTCTCTTTAATTGTTTTGTCTGCAAAACTTAGTAAAGCTGACGGAAACGTTAGTCGTGAAGAATTGGTAGCGGTTAAAGACAAACTTAAAATACCTGAAAATGAAATAGATCAAGTAGGAAAAATTTTCAATAAAGCAAAAGAAGAAAGTGCTGGATATGAGCCGTACGCTAAACAAATTGCACAAATTTATAAAGGCAACATAAATGTATTGGAAGAGGTAATTAATATTTTATTTTATATTGCAGAAGCAGATGGGGATGTAAGTTCATCAGAATTGGCAATGATAGAGAATATAGCTAAAATATTTGGTTTAACTCAGGTTCAATTTAATAGTGTTAAAGAGAGCAGAAAAGGATCTGACAAACTTAATCCTTATATTGTTTTAGAAAGTAATCCTGATGATGATCTTCAGTCAATAAGAAAAAAATATCTTAAATTAAGTAAAGAAAATCACCCTGATTTATTACTAAGCAAAGGAGTGCCTCAGGAAGTAATTGATGAGAGCAAGAATAAGATGAGAGCTATAAACTCTGCTTGGGACCAAATTCAAAAACTAAAATCTAATTAAAATTGTTCAGACTCTGTTGAGCCATCCATGGCAGTTGTAGAGCTTTTGCCTGAACTAATAGTATTTGATACTGCATCGAAATAAGAAGTACCAACTTCTCTTTGATGTTTAACACTTGTATAACCATCTTTTTCACGAGCGAATTCTTGTTGTTGAATTCTTGAGTAAGCAGTCATACCTTCTTTTTTATATTTTTCTGCGAGTTCAAAAATTGCAATGTTTTGTGTGTGAAATCCTGCAAGAGTAATAAACTGAAATTTATAACCCATTTTACTTATTTCTACTTGAAATGAAGAAATCTCAGCGTCAGATAAATGTTTTTTCCAATTAAACGAAGGTGAACAATTATAAGCTAGAAGTTTTCCTGGAAACTTTTCGTGAATTGCATCGGCAAATTTTTTTGCTTCTTCAAGATTTGGTGTTGCAGTTTCGCACCAAATTAAATCAGAGTATGGGGCATAAGCTAATCCTCTTGAAATTGCTTGTTCAATTCCTGATTTTACATAATAAAAACCTTCTGGAGATCTTTCACCTGTTAAAAAAGGCTTGTCATTTTCGTCATGATCATTTGTAATTAGCTTTGCTGCATTCGCATCTGTTCTAGCTAAAATAATTAAAGGAACATCGGCAATATCAGACGCAAGTCTTGCAGCTTTTAAATTTTTTATCATCGTACCTGTAGGAACTAAAACTTTACCACCCATATGACCACATTTTTTCTCACTTGCTAGCTGGTCTTCAAAATGAACACCTGCTGCTCCAGCTTTAATAAATTTTTTTGCAAGTTCAAAAACATTTAAAGGCCCACCAAATCCAGCTTCACCATCAGCAATAATTGGCAGCATATAGTCAATTTTATTTTCTTTTTTCATATCGCCATCTTGAATTTCCATATGTTGAATTTGGTCCGCTCTTATTAAAGCATTATTCATCGAGTCAACTAATTTTGGTGCACTATCATATGGATATAAAGATTGATCTGGATACATTTCACCAGCGCTATTGGCATCAGCAGCAACTTGCCATCCACTCAAATAAATTGCCTTTAATCCCGCTTTGGCATGTTGAACCGCATGATTTCCCGATAAAGAGCCTAAAGTATTTACATAAGGTTCAGAGTTTAATAATTTCCACAGCTTCATTGATTGCTGTTTACATAACGAATACTCAATTTTAATAGATCCTCTAAGTCTTTCTATTTCCTCAGGTTTATAATCACGTTTAATTCCTGCAAATCTTTTTAAGTCGTATGAAACATTTTCAGCTGACATTTTTATTTCGCCTTTTTTTGATTTTATTAGCTAGAAGATTAAAATTAACTATTATCGCTAAATTGCTCTGTGAACTCATTCATGCCGCTTGATCCCCAGTCGCAATGGTCATCTCTTAGATAGATCGGTTTGCTTTTGTATTCTGAACAATCTTGATGATTAGTAATTTGTAAGCTTTTTTCGTTAATATTTGTTAATTTTTTATCCATGTAAAGTTATTAATTTACAATATTTACAAATTCAATAAAAAATGCTATTTTTACTGTAAATAAAGGAAATTTTTTGTAAATTATAATTTACAATATTTACAAATGGTAAAAATGAGTCAATTAGATCTAAAAATCGGCCCAAAAATTAAGGGATTTAGACGCCAATTAGGAATTCAAGCAAATAAATTAGCTGAAAAGCTAAATATTTCTCCTAGCTATTTAACTTTAATTGAGGGTGGAAAAAGAAAAATTGATGCAGATTTACTTCTAAAAATTTGTCAAGAATTAAAGATTGAAGTATCAGACCTAGCAGTCAAATCTGACTTAAATTTAGCAAATAATATATCAGAATTACTTGATGATAAATTATTTGATGATTTAGACATTTTAGGTCCTGAGGTAAAAGACTTGGCAAATACTAATCCAAAGATTGGTAGGGCATTAATCAGGCTTGGAGATATTTTAAAAAAAAAAGATCATGAGCTAGTTAATAAAATAGAAAAATTGTCAGGAAAGATTGTAGATAGTAGAAAGAGTTCATTTCCCGGAGAAGTTATATCTGATTTTTTGCAAGAAAATAAAAATTATTTTCCAAAATTAGAAGATTTTGCAAATAAAATATTTGATAAAGTAAAACAAAATAATAGAACTAGATATATAGCTCTTTGTAAATTTTTAAATTCAGAATATGGCATTATAGTAAAAGATGTAATTCCTGAGGATGGAAAACCATTTTCAAAAGTTTTTAACAAAAAAAATAAAGAACTTATATTGTCAGATTATCTCTCGCTAGAAACGAAAAAACTACATGCTGCTTCACAAATTGTTCAAGAAGGGGCTATAGATGAAATTAATAGACTTCTTGAAACTTTTAATTTTCCATCAGAAGAATCTAAAAAATTAACTAAAGTAGCTTTATTAAATTATTGTGGAGCAGCAATTTTAATGCCTTACAAACTTTTTCACACGGAATGTAAAAAATTAAAATATGATTTAGAATTACTGCAAAATACATTTGCTACATCATTCGAGCAAGTAACTCATAGGGTAACTTGCCTAAATGATCCAAATTTACCAGGTGTACCTTTTCATTTTTTAAGAGTGGATGTTGCTGGAAATATTTCAAAAAGATTTTCTTTATCAGGTATAGAAATTCCAAGGTATGGAGGAGCTTGCCCTAGATGGAATGTTTATTCAGCATTCTCTAGACCAGGGGTAATCCAAGCTGCTGTAAGTAAAATGACAAATGGTGAAAAATATGTTTGCATTGCAAGAACTGTAGAAAAAGGTATCGGAAGATATGGACAAAAGAAAAGTATGTTGTCAATTGGACTTGGTTGTGAAGCAAAATATGCTAAAGACTTTGTGTATACAGAAAATTTAGATATTCATGACAAAAAATCAGAAATCCCAGTTGGAGTTTCTTGCAGAACTTGCGATAGACTTGATTGTTCTCAAAGAGCATTTCCTCCGTTGCATAAAAAATTTGATGTGGATATAAATAATAGAGGTGTTTCTGTCTATGTTAATGATTAAAATTTAATTATCTTTTTTTGATCTTTCTCTTTCAAGCAATTGTGTTAGTGAGTCAACCATCATATCTGAGGCTTTAAATATTTCGCTTGGTTTATATTCATTGGAGATATTTTTTTCAGGGTTTGATTTATCTTCGATAATAATTCCTTTATCTGGAGAATTATCTTTTATATAAATTAATATTAACCATTCATCATCAGGGTTTTCATCCCATTTAATATACACTTCACCATTTTCAAATCTTCTATCTATACATCTAAAAATTGACATGTGCCTTGTAATATGTCTCTTATTAAGTTGAAAAACTAAACTATTTGCGCTTCTATAAAAACTCTCTAAAGCATTTTCAATTTTTTGTCTCTCTATGTTATAATTTTTTTCCTTTTGAAGAAGTATTTCTCTATCGTCTCCTTCTTGTACATCTACTCCAAGAGC
>CACFUH010000033.1 GCA_902569415.1 uncultured Pelagibacteraceae bacterium | reverse complement strand
TTAATTTATGATTTTTTGTGTAAATCAAATCTTATTAAAAATGATATTTTATTTGTATCAATAATTTTTATTTTATTAATGCTGTTATCATATGGATTTACTCAAATCTATGGTCCAAAATTTGCATTTTTAAGTGTTGGTTTAGTGATAGGTACAAATATGTTTGGAAATGTATTTACAGTAATTATTCCAAATCAAATGAACATAATTAATAGTAGCAAAAGAAACAAAAAATTTGATATGAGTTTATCTTTATCTGCTAAACAAAGGTCTATCCATAATAATTATTCAACTTTTTTAGTTTTATTTATAATGTTATCAGGTCACTATAGCTTCTTGGTTTATCATAAATATAATTGGTTAATTTTATGTGCTATTGCAATAATATCAGTCTTGGGTAGACATTATTTTAACCTAAGAGGTAGAAACATTCATAGGTTGTATATCTTAATAACATCTATTGTATCTTTAATTTTACTTGCAGTTTTAATTTTAATTTTTAAGAATTAAATTATAAAAATTATGTCAGAAAAATTAATTGTAAGCTGGGATCAATATAATGAAACTGTAGAGAAGCTTGCAATTCAAATAGAAGAAAGTGGATATAAACCAACAATTTTGATTGGTATCATGAGAGGAGCAGCACCTATGATAGATGTGCTTAGCAGAGTATTTAAACTTAAATGTGCATATTTAGCCGTTGAGTCATATAGCGGAAAAGGTGTAGAGGATGAGCAGGGTGATATAGTATTTTCTAGAGAAATGAGTTCGATAGCACCAAACATGGGAGGCAGGATTTTACTTTGTGATGATTTGTCTGACACAGGAATTACTTTTAACAAAAGTATAGATTGGCTAAGGTCTTATGGACCGATAAAAGGAAAAATTGAAGATATCAAAACAGCTACACTTTGGAAAAAACAGAAATCATCATTCGAACCTGATTTTTGTGCAATAAAATTAAAAGACAATCCGTGGATAGTTCAACCATTTGAGATTTACGAAGAAATTAGAATTGAAGAAATAAAAAAGAAACACCTCAAATAAAAAAGGGCGACCCTAAAGCCGCCCCATTTCAAAACTTTTTAACTTTTTAAGATACCAAGAAACTAACAACACTTAGCGCAGCAATAACCCATATTGCCGGACTAGTTTCATTAAATTTTCCAGTACAAATCTTAATTGCAGCGTACGAAACAAATGCTAAAGCTATTCCATTAGAAATAGAATAAGTAAATGGCATTGCTATCATTGCGAGAACAGCAGGACCCGCTTCTGCAGCATCGTCCCAACTAATATCTGTTATATTTCTCACAAACAGAGTTGCAATATAGATTAAAGCAGCAGCATCAACTTCTTTTGGAAGAGATGTTGCAAGCGGACTGAAGAATAAACATAACAAGAAACCAATTCCAATAACAAGCGAAGTCATTCCTGTTCTTCCTCCAACTTTTACTCCAGCAGCACTCTCAACATATGAAGTAACTGTAGAAGTACCCATTACAGCTCCTGCAACAGTTGATACACTGTCTGATAGCATTGCTTTTTCGATGTCTTTAATTTTTCCATCAGATCCAACTTTTCCAGCTACATTAGCAACACTGGTTAATGTTCCAGCAGTATCAAAAAAGTCGATAAAAAATAATGTAAAAATTATTGTTACCATCGATGCACTTAGTGCAGCACCTAAATCAAAAGTCATTAGATGTGTCATTGGCGGTGGAGAAGAAACAACTCCATTGAAGTTTCCTAGTCCAGTCACCCAAGCAATTGCACTAAAGACAAGGATACCAATTATTATATTTCCTTTAATGTTCATTTTTTCCATTACAATCATTGAAATGAATGCACCCGCACCTAATAATAACATTGGATTAGAAACATCGCCTAGTCGCACAAGTACAACATCGTCATTAGCAGTTAACCCCATAAGTTGAAAACCGATGATCGCAAGAAACAGACCAATACCAGCTCCAATTCCAAGTTTTAAACTTTTTGGAATAGAATTTATTAGCCAAGCTCTTAGTGGCGTTAATGAAATTATTAAGAAGACTACACCTGCAACCAAAACAGCACCAAGTGCTTCTGCTGGTGTATTTCCCATTCCCAAACAAACACCATAGGCAATAAATGCATTTATCCCCATTCCTGGTGCAAGTCCTATGGGCCAAGTTTTAGCGTAAAATGCACAGATGAAACACGCTAAAGCTGCCGCTAAAGCTGTCGCTGTGAAAACACCGCCAAAATCAAACCCACCGTCGGCAAGTATGACAGGATTTAAAAACATTATGTAAGCCATTGTCAAGAACGTCGACACCCCTGCAGTGACCTCTGTTTTAAAATCTGTCTTATGTTTTTTATAGTTAAAGTAGTTATCTAACATTAGACCTCCATTTTCCCGTACAATATTTGATTCGAGATGAAAAATCTTAACTAAGAATTTAAAAAAGCTTAATTTTGTTACTAATTAGAGATTATTTACAACTTTTAAGTTAATCTTTTGACACAATTCATTGATATGATTAATTAATGAAAATAAGATTCGTAATAACTTTACTATCAATTCTTTTACTTGCTTCAGGTTGTCAGACTATAAAAAAAAAATCTGATGAAATTGCAGAGAAAGAAAATCAAAGATTTGGGGAGTTTGTTGGAAAACAAGTTAACGAACTTAGATTGGAGCTTGGAGCTCCTACAGAAGATTTTGTTAACGAATTAGGAAATGAAACTTTAGTTTACAAAACAAAAAAATATGGAATTCCTTGCGAGAGAAAATTTGAAATAAATGCTACCGGAACAATTGTAGGATTTACTTCCAGTGGATGCATTTAAATATTTAAAGTTATAAATTTCGAGTTAAATTTTACCTTATTAATCAAGCAATATATGCAAAAGATTAATTTATTTTAAAACTTGTGGGGAGAAATCCCCACAAGCAAGGTTTAACACTTATTTAATTTCGATAAGTTTCTTCTTTTTGTACTCTGGTACAATTCTTTCACAAGCTATTGTCAAAAGACCATCTTTAAGCTCAGCACCACCTACTTTTACATCATCTGCAATTGTAAATGATCTAGCAAATTGTCTTTGAGAAATACCCTTATGAATAATCTCACCTTCTTCATTTTTATCTTCAGACTTATTAACTTGCTTTGTTCTTACAGTTAATAAATTGTCTTCAAATTCAACCTCAACATCCTTTTTGTTAAAACCGGCAAGAGCAACTTCTATTGCATATTTATCTTTCCCGTCCTTTCTTATGTTGTATGGTGGATAGTTTGATTGCATACTCAAACCTCCATTTCCCAACATACTCTCAAATTGGTCAAACATGTCGTCAAAACCAATTGAAAAAGGTCTTAATGAGTTGAATATAGATAGATCCTTACTTGTCATTATATCCTCCTTTGTTAGCAAGGTTATTTTATGTAAGCCCCATTAGGCGACTTACAAAATATTATATGGGTATTAATTTTATATTTTCAAGAAATTTTATTTGAAATTTTTAACGCAAATGCATAATCAATTGCAATCTCTTCTATAGCACCGTCTCTTCCAGATTTTCCACCGTGACCTGCATTCATTTCAGTTTTTAATAATAATAAATTATTGTCAGTTTTATAGTCTCTTAATTTTGCGGTAAATTTTGCAGGTTCGTCAAATAAAACTCTATTATCGCTCAAACTAGTTGTGATTAATATGTGAGGATAATCCATTTTTTTTATATTGTTATAAGGTGCATATGAATAAATATAATCAAAATGTTCTTTATTTTCTTTTGCATTTCCAAATTCATCAAATTCTCCAACGGTTAAAGGTAAAGAGTGATCAAGATTGGTGGTAAGTGAGTCGACAAATGGCACAGCCATAATTATTCCTAAAAATAGCTCAGGTGATTGATTAACAACTGCTCCCATTAATAATCCACCAGCAGAACCTCCCATTCCAATTATTTTTCCTTTAGAAGTGTATTTTTTTTCAATTAAATATTTACCAACAGCAATATAGTCTTCAAATGTATTTTTTTTGTTTAGAAGCTTTCCTTCTTTCCACCATTTCATACCTCTCTCCATTCCACCTCTTATATGAGCTGTTACCCAAATAATATCTCTTTCAATCAAACTTAATCTTGTTGATGAAAATGTTGGGGACATGGAACTACCATAAGATCCATATCCATATAATAATAAATTTGAAGATCCATCGATTTTAGTTTTTTTATGTCTTGTTATCGTTATTGGAACCATTCTTCCATCATGAGAAGGACATTCTAGTCTTTCAACAATATAATCATCAGGGTTGTGACCTGAGGGGATCTCTTGTTCTTTTACTAACTTTTTATCTTTAGTTTTCAAATTATATAAGTAAGCTCTCCCTGGTGTTTTGGGAGATGAATAAGATAAATAAACTAAATCAGTATTTTTGTCTTTTTGAGTAGAAGATATTCCTGGAACTATAACTTTTTCATCAGTAAAAATTAATTCTTCTTCTTTATTTTTTT
>CACFUH010000032.1 GCA_902569415.1 uncultured Pelagibacteraceae bacterium | reverse complement strand
AAAGTATAATTTTGCTTTTTTTTAGCATTGCTCTTGCAATTGAAAGTCTTTGTTTCTCTCCACCAGAAAGCCTTATTCCATTTTCACCAATTAACGTGTCAAATTTATTTGGTAATTTATTGATAAATTCATCACTATGAGAGAGTTTTGCAGCTTCTAAGATTTCATTTTCTGATGCATCTAGGTTTGCATAAGCGATATTATTTTTAATTGTATCATCAAAAAGAGTGGTATCTTGGTTCACAAGTGAAATATGTTTGCGCAAAGAATCAATAGAAACATCATAGATTGATTGACCATCAATAAGTATATCTCCTTTATTTTTTTCATAAAATCTTGGAATTAAATTAAGTATCGTTGTTTTTCCAGCTCCACTATGACCAACTAAAGATGTCATTTCGCCACCATTTATCTTTAAATTTATTAAATTTAAAACATCTTTTTCTTCACTGTTATATTTAAAACTTAAATTTCTAAAAACTATTTCACCATTAGAAATATTTAATTTAACTGCATCTTTTTTTTCTAGAATTTTATTTTTCTGTTCTAAAATTGGCAATATTCTAACTGCAGCCGAAATACCTTGGTTAATAGCCATATTTATTGTGGCCAAGGACCTTACAGGCTGGTAAGCCAACATCATAGCGGCAAGAAAAGAAAAGAAATTATTAATTTCTAATTTTCCCTGCATCATTAAATTTCCTGAATAATAAATTAATCCTGCAATCATTATTCCTGTTAGCGTTTCCATTATCGGAGACACTCTAACCATAACAGTTTGTATTTTAACTATCTTTTCTTTTAAATCAGTAATAAATTTTTCAGCTCTAATAAATTCAAAATTTTCTTTTTGAAAAATTTTTATAATTTTGTGATTTTTAAAAATTTCTAACATAAATGAAGTAAGGATACCTGAACTTTGTTGAGCTTGTGTTGAAACTTTACCTATTCTTTTACCAAGTGATTTAGCAGCAAAAGAAGCCAGAGGTATCATTATTAATGCAAACAAGGCTAGCCTCCAATTTTGATAAAACATTACTCCCACCAAACCTAAAAGAGTTAAAGAATCTTTCGCTAAATTTAGCACTACAGTACTGATTAAATTTGTCATCATGCTAATATCAAAACTTAAATGAGAAATAAATTTACCTGAATGTTTTTTATCAACCATTTCTGCATCAGCTTTTATTATAGACTTCATTAACTCAAATTGTAAAATTTTTGTAACTTCTTGTCCTACTTTAATTAATATTGTTTTGGCAAAATATAGAGAAGCACCTTTTAAAGTAAATGCGATAATAATTGCAGCAGGTATTAAAAAAATTAAAGTTTGATCTCTATCAATAAAAATTTTTTTAATAGCAGGATCTAGCAACCATGCTATTGCAGATGTGCTTGCTGCAAGCAACAATGAAAAAAAAACTGATAATAAAATTTTTGGTAAAAATTTTTTTGTATATTTATTATAAAGTTTTTTTAATATTTCAATTTTATTCATATTTTTATATTAATTTACCAATCAATAAATTTAAAAAAATTATTAGACCTAATAAATTATTTGATTTAAATAATTTTAAACAATTATCTGGGCTTTTGATATTAAGATTACCAATTTGGTAAACAAATAAATGAAAAAAAGGCACAATTAAAAATATAAAATAAATATAACTAAATTTCATTAAATATCCCATGATTACTAAAGATAATAAAGTTATTAGATAAAATAAGTATAAAATTTTCTTTGGATTATTTTTAAACTTTATAGAAGTTGATTTAACTCCAATTATTTCATCATCCTTAATATCTTGGTATCCATAAATCGTGTCATATCCAAGTGTCCAAAATATGGCCCCTAGGTACAACAAAATTGGTAGCAAACTAATGCCTTCATGAATTGATATCCAAGCTAATAATAATCCATAGTTGAATGTTATTCCTAAAAATAACTGAGGCCAGTATGTGAATCTTTTCATTAAAGGATAAGAAAAAGCAAGCGGCATCGATGCAATTGCAAGAATTATAGTTAAATAGTTAAAGTTGATCAAAACTATAAAAGCTAAAAGACACAAAATTATTGCATAAACTGAAGCTAAAAAAATAGAAATTTTTCCAGAAGCAATTGGTCTATTTTTTGTCCTTTTAACTTTTTTATCAAAGTTTTTATCAGCCATGTCATTTATAATGCAGCCAGCAGACCTCATAAGCACCGATCCAAGAAAAAATAATATTAAATAAAAAAAGAATAAATTTAAATCGTTTTCAAAATTATATGCAATCGTAAGACCCCACAAACATGGCCAGAACAATAACATATAGCCGATTGGTTTATCTAATCTTGTGAGTTGAATAAATAATTTAAGATTTTCCATTTAATTTTCTTGTAAATAACAAAGGCTAGATTCATAATCAAATTGATTCGTATGAATATAGATTACACAGTAACTGCACTTATGTTTCCAGCAATACCTTTGCTTATGAGTGTTTATAGCAACAGATTTCATACTTTAAGCAAACTTATAAGAGAACTTCATGATGAGCATGTTTACGAGAAACATATACCACCTGAGTGGAAAAAACAGTTCATCAACTTAAGTAGCAGAATTACAATTATAAGATGGACCATAATGTTTGCTTCATTTGGATTTTTATTTAATATGCTGACAGTATTTGCTCTTTATTTGGATGAGGTTTTTCTAGCTAGAATAATTTTTGGCTCTTGTTGTTTATCAATGATCATATCTATAATATTTTTTATAAGAGAAATCCAGACCTCAACAAATGCACTAAGGTTACATATGTCTGATATGGATGTTAAAATTGATTAATTAGGAATAATTACAGCGGGTCCCAAAATTTTTCTTCCTTCCAGATCTTTATGGGCCTGAACAACATCTTTTAGTTTGTATTTTTTAAAAATTTCAATTTTTACTTTACCAGATTTAATTTTTTCAAAAATAGTTGATGCTGCTTCATCTAATTCTTCTTTAGTACTTAAATATTGCTGCATAGAAGGTCTTACAAAAAATAATCCTTTTGGTTGCAACATTTTAGGTACATTAATATCTGAGAGTGGTCCTGAAGCATTTCCAAACGAAACCAACATTCCTCTCATTTTTAAACACTCTAATGAACCTTCCAACGTATCTTTACCAACACCGTCATAAACAACTGGGACACCTTTTCCATCAGTTAATTCTTTTACCTTAGTTGGGAAATTATCTTTTGAGTAATTTATTACATGGTCGTATCCACATTTTTTGGCTACTTCAATTTTTTCCTCTGAACCAACAGTTCCAATCACATTACATCCCAGACTTTTTGCCCATTGACCAAATATTTGCCCAACACCACCTGCAGCTGCATGAAATAAAATAGTATCACCTGATTTAACTTTATAAGTTTGGTGTAAAAGATAATAGGTAGTTAAACCTTTTGTCATTAAAGTTGCTGCTATTTCTAAATCAATTCCATTAGGTATTTTAACAAGTTTACTAGCAGGAAAATTTCTGTGAGTTGAGTAAGAACCCAGTGGTATTGCAGCATATGCTACTTTATCTCCAGCTTTTAAATTTTTAACATTTGATCCAACTTCAGTAATTATACCGGAGCCTTCAAGACCTAATCCAATTGGAAGTTTTAAAGGATAGAGACCAGATCTGTGATAAGTGTCAATATAGTTTAAACCAATTGCTTTTTGTTCAATTGTAACTTCATTTTCACTTGGTTTTTCTAAAATGATATCTTTTACTTCTATAACCTCCGGTCCACCTGTTTTATTAATTATTGCAGCTTTCATTATTTTACAAATGTACCATTATGATAATCCTGAACAGCTTGCAAGATCTCTGCTTTAGTATTCATTACAAAAGGTCCTCCCCTAGCAATTTCTTCATTAATTGGTTTTCCTGAAATCAATAAGAATTTTGATTTTGACTTAGCTCTGACATTTAAATCTTCACCTTTTTCTAATAATATTAAGGTACTGTCTTTAACTTGACTATGTTCTTTTGAACCAATTTCTATATTTCCATTAATTAAATAAATAAACGTATTATGAGTTGACTGCAGTTTAAAATTAAATTGTTTATCTATATTTAATTCAATATCAAAATATACTGGATCAACATTATGACCTTTTACTGGACCTTCAGATTTTTCAAATTTTCCAGCAATGACTTTTATTTGTTTGTCATCATCTTTATGAATACTCATTTTATTTGAGTCGATATATAAATAATCTGGCTTATTCATCTTAAATTTTGCAGGCATATTAATCCATAGTTGAAATCCATGCAGTCGGCCTTCTGACATTGCAGGCATTTCAGAATGAATTATGCCACTACCTGTCTTCATCCATTGAACATCACCTGAAGACATTCTACCTTTAGCACCAGTGCTGTCCTCATGCTCAAATTCACCCTGAAGCATATAAGTTACTGTTTCAATTCCTCTATGTGGGTGAGGAGGAAAGCCTCCAACATAATCATCTTTTTTATCTGATCCAAATTCATCTAACATTAAAAAGGGATCAAAATAATTTGGTTCAATACCAATGCTTCTTTTTAACTTAACCCCAGCACCATCTGAAGCTAGTATTGGATCAATAATTTGTTTTATTTCAACTGTACTCATTATAAAAATTTCTTAACTAGTTTTTTTTTTAAAGAATATCAAGTAGTTGATTTAACTCACTAATTTGATTTTTGG
>CACFUH010000031.1 GCA_902569415.1 uncultured Pelagibacteraceae bacterium | reverse complement strand
CTCTTTTTTACTACTTGGTAAAATTTTTGCATCATCAAAATCGGTTAACTTATTTTGATCTATAATTTGTTTTAAAATCTTTACATATTCATCTCCAGTTGCTGCATATTTGTCTAAATAATTAACAAGTTCTAAGCTATTCATTTTTCCAAAAACATCTCTTTGTATTGCTCTTACTTTTCTAAATTCTTTATAACTTTTATGTGTATTTAAATTTCTTTGATAAGCTCTCACTGAGGCCTTTAAAATTTTAAACTTCATAACCTTGTGTGTATCATTATCATCTGAGCCAGCAGGTTTTATTCCATCTCCATTCCAAGTCCATTGACCAAATAATGCGTTACCTTCTTGTGCAAATCTTGAAGTTCCCCACCCAGTTTCTTTTGCTGCTTGTGCTATCGCTAATGAAACAGGAATTTCATCCATTCTAATTTTCAAGGTAGTTAAATCTTTATTAACAACTCCATATTGTTTAAATTTACTTTTTAACCAATTTTTTTCCGCTTCACTATTAATATTTTTATTTAAAATAGAAAACAGTGTTTTTCTCTCTAATCTAATTTTTTTATTTTCTTCTAAAATTAAAGGCAAAACTATCTGTATAAATAATTCTTTTCTTTTTTTAACATTTTCTATTGATTTTATTTCGCTTGGAAGAAGGTCGATGTTTATAGGTTTAACTAATTTTTTTTTTCTAATATCTTTTAGATAATAATTTTCATCTTTAAATAATTGATTTATTGTAGAAGCACTTAATCTGACGGTATCTTGTTCACTTATATCACCATCAAAAACATCATAAAATAAATCTTTAAAATCTGCTTTAGTATTATTTTCATTCTCTTCTAATTCTATTTCTTTACCTTCTAAAACTTTATTAAAATTTTTATTTGAAGAATTAATTACTACTTTGTTTGTAGAAAAAAACTTGGATGAATACTTTAATGATAAAGGTAATAAGTAAAAAAAAGATATTAAGAAAATACTTGCTAAAAATGTATAACCAAAACTTCCAGGCTTAGTGGGTGTAAATTTACTTTTATTTGAAATTTTATAACGTTTGTTTTGAAAAATTTTTCTTAACTTAAAAATATTAGGAAATTTATTTTTTAACATAAGACTCTTATATATGATTCTTTATTAATTTTAGATAGCAATAACTTCTTTAATTTCGGGGATATAATGACATAAAAGGTTTTGTACTCCTTGTTTTAAAGTCATCGTTGAACTTGGGCATCCCGAACAACTACCTTGTAAACTAACGGTAACAACTCCATCTTTAAAATTTTTAAATTTAATATCTCCCCCATCTTTAGCTACTGCTGGTCTTACTTTGTTCTCTAATATATTAACAATTTTTTTTTCAATATCTGTTAGATTTATATTTGATTTGTTTTCACTTTCTTTATCAATTACGATTTCATTTCCATTTAAGTAATAATCATTAATAAACGAGATTATTATATGTTTTAAATCTTCCCATTGTACTTTCTCATCCTTGTTAACTGACAAAAAATCATCTGATAAAAAAATACCTTTTACACCATTTATAGATAAAATATTTCTTATTAATTCATTATTGCTTTCATTTTTATCAATTATTTCAGTTGGTATATCGTTAGATACTTTCTTGCCTGGTAAAAACTTTAAAGAATTTGGATTAGGTGTAATTTCAGTTTGTACTAACATAATTTTTATATAAGTATTATAATAAAAAATTAAAGATTTAAAATTAAAAACCTATAATTTTTTTCATTTCACTAACTTTTTTCGAAGTTATTTTATCAGCTTTTTCAGCACCATCCTTTAAAATTTTATCTATAAAATCATTATCTTTTTTTAATCTATTTATTTCATCAGATATTGGAGAAATTTTTTGTACTACAAGATCTGAAAGTTTGTGCTTAAATTCAGAAAAATTTTTTCCACTAAATTCATTTATTGACTTAGATAATGTCTGGTTATTTAAACTTGAATAAATCCCTAATAGATTGGCAACTTCAGGCCTTTTATTTAATTCTATATCATCGAAAGGTAGAGCTGCATTGTCAGTTTTAGCTTTTTTAATTTTATTTATTATTTCATCTTTTTTATCCGTTAAATTTATTCTACTTAAATCTGAAGGATCGGATTTACTCATTTTTTTTGTTCCATCTTTTAAGCTCATTATTCTAGCAAAATTTTTTTGGATTAATGGCTCTGGTGCTTTAAGAAAATCAGGAGTTTTAAAATCTAAATTAAACTTTTGAGCAATATCTCTAGATAATTCTAAATGTTGTTTTTGATCTTCTCCAACAGGCACATGTGTAGAATCATATAATAAAATATCAGCAGCCATAAGAATTGGATATATATACAAACCAACACTTGCCTTTTCTTTATCTTTGCCAGCTTTTTCTTTAAATTGTGTCATGCGATTTAGCCATCCCATTCTTGCAATACATCCCAAAATCCACGAGCCTTCTGAGTGTGCGGGTACTAGAGACTGATTAAAAATTATACTTTTTTTATAATCTAATCCACTAGCTAGGAAAGCAGCTGTTGTTTCTCTTATATTATCCTTTAAAATTTTTGGATCCTGTTTGACAGTAATTGCGTGTAAATCTACAACACAATATACACAATCATTATCTTTTTCATTTTGCAGAGCAACAAAATTTTTTATTGCACCTAAATAATTTCCTAAATGTAAATTGCCGGTTGGCTGAACTCCAGAAAAAATTTTTTTTTTCATTTTTTAATACTTTAATTTAATATCTGAAATTTTGAAAGCTTTAGTGGCTATCGATGTTAATATATAAATTAAAATGGTAATAATCACCAAAAAAATTATGGTCAATAGTTTATATTCACTTTCGTAAATTAAATATTCACTGAAATTTTGAATTAGTTTGTAAAAAATAAAAGAAGAAAAAGAACTTACAAATAATATATTTAAAAATTTAATTGGAAAACTTTTATAAAAATAAAAGTACTTTTTAGAGATTAAATAAAATAAAAGTAATAAAGTATTAAACCATGAAGATACAGTTGTTGCAATTGGTATTATGATAAAACCAATTTTATTAAAAAAATATATACTTATAAAAATATTTAGTATGACTGAAAATATTGAAAAAAGAAAAGGTGTTTTTGTATTATGTCTTGCAAATAAAAAACTTGAAAAAACTTTAATTAATGCAAATGCAGGTAATCCAAGCGCAAAATAAAATAATGCTTTTGATGTATTATTCACACTATTTATATTAAATGATCCATATCCAAATAGTGCGGACGTAATTTCTTCAGACGCTATTAATAGCGCTGCTGCTGCAGGTAAACTCAAAAATAAACTTAATTCTAAAGATTTATTTTGTATAAAATCTATTTTATTAATTTTTTTACTATTTATATATTTAGATAAACTTGGTAACAAAACTGTACCAATTGCAATTCCAGCAATAGCTAAATTTATTTGATAAATTCTATCAGCATAATAAAGATAAGAAACAGCATTTGGTTGAAAAGAGGCAATTATTGTTCCAACTAAAATATTTATTTGTGTAACACCTGAAGAAAAAATACTTGGAAATAATTTTTTAAAAAATATCTTTATATTTTTACTATTTTTGAATTTAAAAGAAACTTTTGGAACAAAATGTTTTTTAACAAAAAAAATTAAAAAAATTAGTTGAGTTAATCCAGCAAAAGTCACAGCATAAGATAAATAATATGCGAGTTGATCTGATAAATATTTTCCAAATAATAAAACTAAGATTAAAATTATATTTAAAATAATTGGTGCGGCGGAAGCAGCTGCAAATTTATTATGGGAATTTAATATTGCAGAAAAAAAAGATGACAAGCTTACAAATAATAAAAATGGAAAAGTTATTCTAGTAAGATTAATTGCAATTTCTAATTTTTCTGAATATTCTATAAAACCTGGTGCAATTAATGCCACAAATAATGGCATAAAAATTTCAATTAAAAATACAATCGCAAGCAAAGATAAAAAAAGAATATTAAAAATATTGTTTGCAAATGACTCTGCCTTTTTCTTGCTTTTGCTTAATTCAGAGGAATAGCTGGGAACAAAAGCAGCATTAAATGTGCCTTCAGAAAATAATCTTCTAAATGTATTGGGAATTCTAAAAGCAACAAAGAAAGCGTCAGCGATTGGACCAGCTCCTAAAAAAATTGCAATTAGTATATCTCTTACATATCCTGTTAATCTACTAATTAAAGTAAAGAAACTAAATGTACCAGTTGACTTAATTAGGTTCATAAATCATATTAGTCTTAAATTTGCTCCATTTGTATATCTAATTACATAAAATGAAAAAAAAGAAAATTGAACATTATTCAGAAAAAGAAGCTTTAGAATTTCATAATAGTAACAAATCTGGCAAGATTGAGATTATTCCTTCAAAGCCTATGACAACAAAAAGAGATTTAGCTTTAGCCTATTCTCCTGGTGTTGCGGCGCCTGTAAAAGCCATATCAGAAAATCCAGATGCTGCTTATGATTATACGAGCAAAGGAAATTTGGTAGCTGTAATAACTAATGGTTCTGCAGTGTTAGGAATGGGTAATTTGGGTTCTTTGGCATCTAAACCTGTAATGGAAGGAAAAGCAGTGTTGTTTAAAAGATTTGCCGATATAAATTCTATTGATATAGAAATTGACTCATCAGACTCAGGTGAAATTGTTAAGAGTATTAAAAACATTGCAGGTAGTTTTGGTGGAATAAATTTAGAAGATATAGCAGCGCCCGAATGTTTTATTATTGAAGAAAAATTAAAAAAAATATTAGATATTCCAGTTTTTCATGACGACCAACATGGTACAGCAATAATAACTACTGCAGCATTGATTAATGCACTAGATATATCAAAAAAATCTATAAAAAAAATTAAAGTAGTTGTTAACGGTGCTGGAGCGTCAGCTATAGCCTGTACAAATTTATTAAAAAATACCGGAGTACCTAATAAAAATATAATCATGCTTGATAGTAAAGGTGTTCTATATCGAGGTAGAAAAAATCTTAATCAGTGGAAATCTGCTCATGCTATTGAAACCAAGAAAAGAACTCTAGATGAAGCTATAGAAGGAGCTGATGTTTTTTTAGGACTATCTTCAAAAAGTATTTTGTCAAAAAAAATGGTGAAAAAAATGGCAAAAAATCCAATAATATTTGCATGTGCAAATCCTGATCCAGAAATAACACCAGAGGAAGTTGAACAAGTAAGAAGCGATGCAATAATTGCAACTGGAAGATCTGATTACCCAAATCAAGTAAATAATCTTATCGGCTTTCCATATATATTTAGAGGAGCACTGGATGTAAGAGCTAAAACTATAAATGAAGAAATGAAAGTCGCGGCTGCAAGTGCAATAGCGTCTTTAGCCCGAGAAAGAGTACCAGATGAAGTTGTAGCTGCAATGGGTGGTGATAGACCAACTTATGGTAAAGAATATATAATTCCATCTACATTTGATCCAAGATTAATAAGTGTAATTCCAGTGGCAGTGGCAAAAGCTGCTATTAAAAGTGGAGTAGCAAGAAAAAAAATTAAAAACTTTAATATATATAGCGAACAACTAAAACAAAGATTAGATCCATCTGTAAC
>CACFUH010000030.1 GCA_902569415.1 uncultured Pelagibacteraceae bacterium | reverse complement strand
AAAATACCTGAACATTTAAATACATTAATTCCAATGGTTGTTGAACAATCAAGTAGAGGAGAAAGAGCTTACGATATTTATTCAAGATTATTAAAAGAGAGAGTAGTTTTTGTTGTTGGACCAATAAATGATAGTGTGGCTTCATTAGTCACTGCTCAACTTTTATTTTTAGAATCTGAAGATCCAAAAAAAGAAATTTCATTATATATAAATAGTCCAGGAGGTTTAGTAACTGCTGGTTTAGGGATTTATGATACAATGCAATATATTAAACCCGATGTTTCAACCTTATGTATTGGACAAGCTGCAAGTATGGGGTCTTTTTTATTAGCAGCTGGGACTAAAGGAAAAAGATTTTCTCTCCCTAATTCAAGAATTATGGTACATCAACCTTCTGCTGGTTTCCAAGGTCAAGCTACAGATATTGAAATACATGCAAATGAAGTTTTATCATTAAAAAAAAGATTGAACGAAATTTATTCAAAACATACAAATAAATCTGTTGAAGAAATAAAGTTAGCTCTTGAAAGAGATAATTTCATGACTCCTGAAAGCGCTAAGAATTTCGGGTTGATAGACAAAGTAGTAGTTAATAGAGATTAATTTACTAGATATAGTTTTTCCACAACCTACACTTGATTAGATCGATCTAAATGTAATAAAGTATTCAGATTGATTCGAATTAAAAAATATGAGTAATAATAAAAATATTCTTTACTGTTCTTTTTGTGGCAAGAGCCAGCATGAAGTTAGAAAATTAATTGCTGGCCCAACAGTTTTTATTTGCGACGAATGTGTCGAGTTATGCATGGACATAATAAAAGAAGAAAACAAAGATACATTCGTAAAACACCAAGATGGACTACCATCACCAAAAGAAATTTGTAAAGTATTAGATGATTACGTGATTGGCCAAAATTATGCAAAAAAAGTTTTATCAGTTGCAGTTCACAATCACTATAAAAGACTTAACTACGAGAGTAAAACAACAAAGTCTGTAGAGCTTGCTAAATCTAATATTTTACTACTTGGACCAACTGGTTGTGGTAAAACTTTGTTAGCTCAAACTCTAGCAAGAATTTTAGATGTACCTTTTACGATGGCAGATGCCACGACCTTAACTGAAGCTGGATATGTAGGTGAGGATGTAGAAAATATAATTCTAAAATTATTACAATCAGCAGACTATAATGTAGAAAAAGCACAGAGAGGAATTGTTTACATTGACGAAGTAGATAAAATTAGCAGAAAATCTGAGAATCCGTCAATCACAAGAGATGTATCTGGCGAAGGTGTTCAGCAAGCACTATTAAAGATAATGGAAGGTACAGTAGCTAGCGTGCCACCACAAGGTGGAAGAAAACATCCTCAACAAGAATTTCTACAAGTAGATACTACAAATATACTTTTTATTTGTGGAGGAGCTTTTGCAGGATTAGACAAAATTATTTCACAGAGAGATAAAGGATCTTCAATAGGTTTTGGAGCTGAAGTTAAAAGCGTTGCGGATAAAAAATCAGGTGAATGGATGAGAGGACTTGAACCAGAAGATTTACTGAAATATGGCTTAATACCTGAATTCATAGGTAGGCTTCCAATAAATGCAACCTTAGAAGACCTAGATGAAAAATCTTTAGTTAAAATCCTATTAGAGCCAAAAAACTCTTTAATTAAACAATACCAAGAATTATTTAAACTTGAAGGTGTTAAGCTCACTTTTAAAGACAAGGCAATTAAAGAAATTGCTCAGAAAGCTATAACTAAAAAAACTGGAGCAAGAGGATTAAGGTCGATTTTAGAAAGTATACTTTTAAAAACTATGTTTGAATTACCAGGTCAAGAAAATATTGATGAAGTTGTTATTGATGCAGGTGCGGCCAAAGGCCTAAATGATCCTATAATAATCCATTCTAAAGACCCTAAAATTAAGTCAGAAAAAACATCTGCAGCATAAATTAGTTAATAATTTATAATTTTCTATTGCAAAATCAGATATTATATCCATATTTAGGTGATGGAAGTTAAACATACATCTGCACTATTACCGTTAAGAGATATAGTGGTATTCCCGAATATGGTTATTCCCTTATTTGTAGGAAGGGATAAATCTATCACTGCATTAAATGAAGTGATGAAGGGTAATAAAAAAATTATTTTAGTTACCCAAAAAAATTCAGAAGTTGATGATCCCAAAAAAACTGATGTATTTATGTACGGCTGTGAAAGCACTATACTACAATTACTTAAGCTGCCAGATGGCACTGTAAAGGTGCTAGTTGAGGGATTAAAAAGAGTAAAAATTTTAGATTTTAAAGACGATGATAAATTCATTTCATGTACTTACGAATATAATAATGACTCGATTCTCAATGATGAAGATTTAATGCCATTAGCAATGACTGCAGTTAGAAGACTAGAAAAACTAACATCAATAAATAAAAAAATATCGTCTGATACAATTACAAATATCAAAGAGTTAAAAGATCCAACAAAAATTGCTGATAATATTGCATCGCATTTAAATGCTACAATTTTAGAAAAACAGCAAATTTTTGAAACAACTGATGTTAAAAAGAGATTAAATGGTGTTATAAAAATTATGGAAAATGAAGCCAGTATAATTGGTGTTGAAAAAAGAATTAGAGGAAGAGTAAAAACCCAAATGGAAAAAACACAAAGAGAATATTATTTGAATGAACAATTAAAAGCTATCCAAAAAGAACTAGGTGAGATCGAAGATGGGAAGGACGAAACATCCAATCTTAATAAAGCTATACTAAAAGCTAAAATGCCTAAAGATGTTCAGAAAAAATGTATGTCAGAACTAAAAAAATTAAAAAATATGAGTCCAATGTCAGCAGAAGCAACTGTAGTAAGAAATTATCTTGATTGGATGATTGATCTACCGTGGTTTAAAAAAGATAAAGTAGATATTGACCTAACTAAAGCTTTAAAAACTCTAGATGAGGATCATTATGGTTTAGAAAAAGTCAAAGAAAGAATTATAGAGTTTCTGGCTGTTCAAAAAAGAATGGAAAAAATCAAAGGTCCAATTTTATGTTTAATAGGACCCCCAGGTGTTGGAAAAACTTCACTTGGTAAATCAATTGCTAAGGCTACTAATAGACAGTTTGTTAGAATGTCCTTAGGTGGTGTAAGGGATGAAGCTGAGATAAGAGGTCATAGAAGAACTTATATTGGATCTTTACCAGGAAAAATTATTCAAATGATGAAAAAAGCTGGTACAAAAAATCCATTAGTACTTTTAGATGAAATTGATAAAGTTGGTAATGATTATAGAGGAGATCCATCTTCTGCATTACTTGAAGCTTTGGATCCAGAACAAAATACAAATTTTAACGATCATTATTTAGAAGTTGATTATGATCTTTCTGATGTAATGTTTGTAACTACAGCTAATACCTTAAACATTTTACCTCCTCTATTAGACAGAATGGAAGTAATAAGAATTCCTGGATACACAGAGGATGAAAAAATCAACATAGCTGATAAATATTTATTACCAAAACAAATAAAAGAAAATGGGGTTAAAAAAGAAGAGCTAGAACTTGAGAATGGTACAATTAAAGAAATTATACGAAGCTACACAAGAGAGTCAGGTGTAAGAAATTTAGAAAGAGAAATATCTAAAGTAGCAAGAAAAGTAGTTAAAAAAGTTGTTAGCGGAGAAGAAAAAAAAGTAAATGTGAGTGATAAAAATATATCAGACTTTTTAGGTGTCAAAAAATTTAAATATGGAGAGGTCGAGTTAGAAGATAGAATTGGAGTGGTAACAGGTCTAGCATGGACTGAATTTGGAGGTGAAATTCTTAAAATCGAAACAATTCATATGCCAGGCAAAGGAAGGATGCAGATCACTGGAAAACTTGGAGATGTAATGCAAGAGTCTGTTAAAGCTGCAAAATCTTTTGTTAGATCTAAAAGTTTAGAATATGGAATTATTCCACCGTTATTTGAAAAAAAAGATTTCCATATTCATGTACCTGAAGGAGCTACACCAAAAGATGGTCCATCCGCAGGTATAGCTATGGTTACATCGATAGTTTCTTCAATTACAAATAATCCAGTTCATAAACATATAGCAATGACAGGTGAGGTAACTATTACTGGACAAGTTTTGCCAATTGGAGGTTTAAAAGAAAAATTGCTTGCAGCTCACAGAGCTGGAATTAAAGAAGTAATAATACCTAAAGATAATGAAAAAGATCTAGTAGATATACCAAAAAAAGTTAGAGAAGATATTAAAATTACACCAGTTGAAAATGTTGATGAAGTTCTTAAGATTTCTTTAAAACAAGAACTTAAAAGAGTTGAATGGACAGAAGTTGAAAATATTTCAAAATCAGATAAAGATCAAAAATCACAAGCTAGTATTCAGTAATTAACAATTTACATTAACCTTACCTTGTTGTATTAGTACCATGTTTTAGGGGCGGTTAGCTCAGTTGGTAGAGCATCTCGTTTACACCGAGGGGGTCAAAGGTTCGAGTCCTTTACTGCCCACCAAAAAAACGGGGGTGTAGCTCAGTTGGTTAGAGCACGTGCCTGTCACGCACGGGGCCGAGGGTTCGAGTCCCTTCACTCCCGCCATTATTTTGATTATTGTTGGCATTAAATAAAAATAATCAATAAAATGTGACTTTAACTGCACTTTCATTTACTTCAAAAGCTTATATATAGAAATTAATGATTGCGGAATTTTTAAAAGATTATTTTCCAATAATTATTTTTTTAATAATTGCTCTAGGGTTAAGCTGTGTTTTTATTATTTTAAATTTTTTATTATCACCAAAAAATCCTGATCCAGAAAAACTATCAGCTTATGAATGTGGTTTTGAGCCATTTAACGATTCTAGAATGGAGTTTGATGTTAGATTTTATTTAGTTGCAATCTTATTTATCATTTTTGATTTAGAGATAGCATTTTTGTTTCCTTGGGCAATATCTTTAGGGAATATTGGATTATTGGGATTTGTATCGATGATGATTTTTTTATTTATTCTTACCGTTGGCTTTGTATATGAATGGAAAAAAGGTGCTTTAGATTGGGAATAGAAATGATCGAAGATAAAGAAAAACAAATACCAGATGAATTTAAGCAACTAGCAAAAGATTTTAGTGAAAATGGTTTTATAACTACTTCTTTCGATAATTTAGTTAATTGGGCTAGAACTGGATCTTTGCATTGGATGACATTCGGCCTTGCATGCTGTGCTGTAGAAATGATGCATACATCGATGCCAAGATATGACTTAGAAAGGTTTGGAGCTGCACCAAGAGGATCACCTAGACAATCCGACGTAATGATAGTTGCTGGAACTTTAACAAATAAAATGGCTCCTGCATTAAGAAAGGTCTATGATCAAATGCCTGAACCAAGATATGTTGTATCAATGGGTAGTTGCGCCAATGGAGGTGGTTACTACCATTACTCATACTCAGTAGTAAGAGGTTGTGATAGAATAGTTCCAGTTGATATTTATGTACCTGGGTGTCCTCCTTCTGCTGAAGCCCTTCTTTATGGAATAATGCAATTACAAAAAAAAATAAGAGACAAAGGCTCTTTACAAAGATAAATCAATGAACAAAATATCTGATTTAGAAAAAAAAATTAACTCAGAATTAACAACAAAAGTTAAAAATTCTAAATTAAATCATAATCAAATTTACTTGGATATTGAGAATGAAGATTTATTAGAAGTTATTTTATTTTTAAAAAATAATAATGAAA
>CACFUH010000029.1 GCA_902569415.1 uncultured Pelagibacteraceae bacterium | reverse complement strand
ATTGAATCGATTGATAAATTTATCGGTAAAGATTATTCTAGAGTAAGAGTAGGAATTGGAAAACCAGAGAAGAAAATTGAAGTTTCTGATTTTGTTTTAACAAATTTCTCTGAAGAAGAAAAAGCAGATTTGAAAAAGGTAATTGAAAATATAATTGACTCGATTCCTATTTTAATAGATAAAAAATTAGAACTATTTTCCAGTACAGTAAATAACAAATAATGGGATTTAAGTGTGGCATCGTCGGGCTGCCTAATGTAGGAAAGTCCACTTTATTTAATGCACTAACAAATTCTAGCAAAGCACAAGCAGAAAATTTCCCATTTTGTACTATTGATCCAAATATTGGAATAGTTCCAGTTCCAGATGAGAGACTAGATAAATTAGTTTTAATTTCAAACTCAAAAAAAAAAATTAATACAACCATCTCCTTTGTAGATATTGCTGGTTTAGTCAAAGGTGCATCAAAAGGAGAAGGTTTAGGAAACAAATTCTTATCACATATTAGAGAAGTTGACGCAATAATTCATATGATAAGATGCTTTGACTCTGATGATATCCAAAATGTTAATCCAAATGTTGATCCAATTAGAGATTTAGAAATCATAGAAACTGAAATGAAGTTAGCAGATTTGGAATCAATACAAAAAAGGTTGGATAAAAAAAATAAGAAAAATTCATCAGAAAACGAAATAAATATATTAGAATCTGCTTTAAATTGTATTAATAATGATAAAGAGCTGGATGTACTTCGTGAAGATTATTCCAAAGAAGAAATTCATCAAACTGGCTTATTATCTACTAAACCTAAATTATATGTTTGTAATGTCGATGAAAAAAGTATTTCTGATGGAAATAAATATACTAAATTATTTATAAGTAAATTTGGCTTAGTAAATACAATACTTATTTCTGCAGATATTGAAAATCAAATTAACCAGTTGGAAAATAAAGAAAAAATTAATTATATGAAAATGATTAATTTGAAGGAAACAGGCTTAAGCACATTAATTAAAAAAGGTTATGCAGTTCTCGAGCTAGAAACTTTTTTTACATCTGGTCCTGAGGAATCTAGAGCCTGGACCATTCCAATAAACTGTAAAGCCCCGAATGCAGCTGGCACTATCCATTCTGATTTTGAAAAAGGATTCATAAGAGCTGAAACAGTGTCTTATGATGAATTCGTAAAAAATAACGGATGGTTAAATTCGAAAAATAATGGAAAAATGAGATTGGAGGGTAAAGATTATATTGTTAAGGACGGCGATGTTTTAAACTTTAGATTCAATACGTGACCATATTTTTTTCATGCTAAAATAAACTAAAATAGTTATTATTAGCAAATAAACTATAGCTCTGAAACCTATCTTATGCCTAGCTTCTAGGTGAGGTTCTGCTGCCCACGCTAAAAAAGCAACAACGTCTTTTGACATTTGTTCTTCGCTACTCACTGTTCCGTCAATATATTCCACAGCTCCTGACATCAAAGGTTGTGACATTTTAATTTTATTGCCTGGCATATACTTATTATAATAAACACCATCATCTAAAATCATTCCTGACGGCGGATCTTCATAACCCATCAAAACAGAGTAGATATAGTCTGCTCCACCCTTTCTTGCTTTTACTAAAACTGACATATCTGGAGGGTATGCGCCACCATTTGCAGCTGTAGCTGCTTGTTCGTTCGGGTATGGTCCAACAAATTTATCTGAAAGTCTGCCTGGTCTAGTAAACATTTCCCCATCACTATTAGGTCCATCTGTAACTTCAAATTGAGAGGCAATTATTTTTGCCTGTTGTTCTGAAAATTCAGGTCCACCTGGTTGTGAAAGGTTTCTATAACTTAAATATTTCATTGAATGACAAGCCGCACATACTTCAGTGTAAACTTGATATCCCCTTTGTAATTGTGCTCTATCAAATTTCCCAAAAAAACCTTTAAAACTCCAACCAGGTTCTAATAATTTTTGAGATTGTTCTGCAGCTGATAGGCTAAAACTATAAGATAAAAATATCATTAAAATAAGAAATGGTTTGAAAAAAATTTTCATTAAATTTCCTTATTTTTTTTAACCATAGCTTCTTTTGGAGAGCCACCAAGAACCGGCTCTGTTAAACTCATAGGGATATCTAATGTTTTTTCTTTTGCACCCAAAATAGGAAGAATAACTAAGAAATGTATGAAATAGTAAGCAGTAGCAATTCTTGCAACAAGTAAGTATAGACCTTCTGCTGGCATTGCTCCGACATATCCTAAAATTAAAACATCTGCGACTAGGAACCAATAAAATTGTTTATACAAAGGTCTAAATACTGCAGATCTTACCTTTGAAGTATCTAACCAAGGCAGAATTACTAACACAAAAATTGCAGCAAACATTGCTATAACACCAAACAATTTATCAGGTACAGATCTTAAAATTGCATAAAATGGCAGTAAATACCATTCTGGTACTATATGAGATGGAGTCACTAGTGGATTTGCTTCAATATAGTTGTCAGCATGACCTAAAATATTTGGTGAATAAAAAACAAAAAAAGCAAAAACAATTAAGAATATTAATAAAGCAAATAAATCTTTTATAACTATATACGGATGGAATGGAACTGTATCTTTAGAAGGTTTCTTTATATCAATTCCAATTGGATTATTATTTCCTGGAATGTGTAACGCCCAAATATGAAGTATTACTAATCCAAAAATCAAAAATGGAAATAAATAATGTAAACTATAAAATCTAGTAAGTGTTGGATTGTCTACTGCATAACCGCCCCATAACCAATTTGTAACACTTTCACCAACTATTGGAATTGCACTAAATAAATTTGTAATTACGGTTGCTCCCCAAAAACTCATCTGACCCCAAGGAAGAACGTATCCCATAAAGGCAGTAGCCATCATTAAAAAATATATTATCATTCCAATGATCCATATTACCTCTCTTGGAGACTTGTAAGATCCATAATATAACGATCTAAAAATATGAATATAAACCGCAAGAAAAAACATCGAAGCTCCATTTGCATGAACATAACGCATTAGCCATCCATAGTTTACATCGCGCATTATATGCTCAACACTACCAAATGCTAAATCTGCACTAGCCACATAATGCATTGCAAGAATTAGGCCCGTAACAATTTGTGTAATTAAACAAAAAGTTAAAATTCCTCCAAATGTCCACCAGTAATTTAAATTTTTAGGTGTTGGGTACTCTTGAAGATGATTTGAAAGAGTTAATAATGGTAAACGATCATTAAACCATTTGCCTAGTTTTGATTTCGGAGTATATTCATGATCGCTCATTGAAATTTATTATCCAATCTTTATAGTGTTGCTATTAACAAATTCATACTTTGGAACTTCCATATTTGTTGGTGCTGGCCCTTTTCTTATTCTTCCAGAAGTATCATAATGGGATCCATGGCAAGGGCAAAACCAACCACCATACTCTCCCTTGTCACCAAGCGGAACGCATCCAAGATGAGTACATACTCCTAACATAACTAACCATTCTGGATTCTTTGCTCTATCTTCGTCAGTTTCAGGATGTGGTAGATCCTCTAATTTTACATTTTTGGCTTTTGCAATTTCTTCACTAGTTCTTCTTCTTATAAAAACTGGTTTTCCTCTCCATAAAACTGTTATTGATTGGCCTTTCTCAACATTGCTAATATCTACCTCGGTACTTGCTAGAGCTTTAACTGAAGCATCAGGGTTCATTTGATCAATTAAAGGCCACATTACAGCTCCTACTCCAACTGCTCCTAGAGCGTATGAAGCTGTAAATATAAAATCTCTTCTATTGGTTTTTTTTTCTTCAGACATTAAAATTATAATTATTTATGCTTAATTATATGATTAAATAATAATAAAAAAGATATTTTTCCATGGATACAATGACACACGATAAAGCCAATTTAACCCCAAAAATAGCTCTATATGAGCCAGATATACCTCAAAATACTGCTTCAATTATAAGAACATGCTCATGCCTAGGAGCACAACTTGAGATTATAGAACCATGTGGTTTTTTGTTCACAGATAAAAGATTTAAAAGAGTTGTTATGGATTACATGGAAAAAGATAAGATAAAATTTTTTAAAAGCACAGATGAGTTTTTTGAAGATAAGAAAAACCAGAGGGTTATTTTAATCACAACAAAAGGCAATATATCGTATACTGAATTCAATTATAAAACTAGTGACACGCTTCTCTTCGGAAGAGAAAGCGCAGGTGTTCCAAATAGAGTTCATAAAGCAGTAAATGAAAGATTAAAAATACCAATGAAAAAAAATAAAAGATCTCTAAATCTTGCAACATCTGTTGGTATAGTTTTAGCTGAACAAATAAGACAAGTAAAAAATTAAATGGATATTAATATAAAAAAAAAATTAACACGAAACTGGTTTAAAATTCTTCAGGACATGATCTGTTTCGAAATTGAGGAAATTGAAAAAAATAAAATAAAATTTATCTCGAATAATTGGCAAAGAAACAAAAAAAAAGATGAGGGTGGTGGAGAATATAGGATATTAGAAAACGGAAAAGTATTCGAAAAAGTTGGAGTGAATTTTTCTGAAGTTTATGGAAAATTTTCTAAAGAATTTAGAAATAAAATACCTGGTACAAATAATAATTCTAGTTTTTGGGCATCAGGAATATCGATTGTAATGCATATGAAAAATCCCCATGTTCCAGCGATGCACTTTAATACTAGATATATTTACACATCATTTGGCTGGTTTGGAGGAGGTATGGATCTAACTCCATGTATTAAAGATGAGAATTTTAAAAAATGGTTTCACAAAGAGCTAAAGCTATCATGTGATAAGCATAATAAAAACTATTATAAAAAATATAAAAAAAATTGTGATAAATATTTCTACCTCCCTCATCGCAAAGAAACAAGAGGAATAGGAGGAATATTTTTTGATTATAAAAAAGAAAATTGGGAAAAAGATTTTAATTTTGTTAGAGATGTTGGCTTGACATTTAAAAAAATTTTTAGAGAAACTATAAGTAAAAAAAATAAAAAAAAATGGAATAAAAAACAAAAAGAAATTCAATATTTAAAAAGAGGTAGATATGTTGAATTTAACTTACTTTATGACCGAGGAACAAGATTTGGTTTACAAACAGGTGGAAACACAAATGCAATTTTAATGTCTCTTCCGCCAATTGCGAAATGGAAATAAATTATGGATAAAGAACCAATTACAGTTTCTGGATTAAAAAAATTAAAAGAAGAGTTAGTATTTTTAAAAGAAAAAAAACGTCCTGAAATTGTTGCAGCAATTGCTGAAGCAAGATCACATGGGGATCTTAAAGAAAATGCTGAGTACCATGCGGCAAAGGAGCAGCAATCTCATAATGAAGGAAGAATTCAAGAAGTAGAAGATTTAATCGCTAGAGCAAATGTTATTGATGTAACAAAAATTAACAATGATGGTAAAGTTATTTTTGGTTCAACAGTTTATTTACAAAATCTAGATACAAATGAAAGTACAGAATATAAACTTGTTGGAAAAGATGAGGCAGATTTAAAAAAAAAATTAATTTTTTTTCAATCGCCAATAGGAAAAGGTTTAATAGGTAAAAATAAAAATGATTTAGTAGAAATAACTACCCCAGCTGGTATAAAAAATTTTGAAATTATTGAAGTAAAATATATTTAATTATTAACTATCTTATTCAATTCTTTATCTGAAATTTTAAATGAATTTTCAATCCAGAATTCCTCGATTTCTTTTAACTTGTCGCCAAGCTCTTTTCCTTCTTTATAATTGAATTTTTCAATCAATGTCTTTGCTTTTATATCGAGCTTTGGAATTTCTTTATTACTGAAAAAATTTTTAAGTTGAATTAGGTTTTTATCTAATTTTTTTTTTTGAAATAATTGAAAATCAATAAGATCAATTA
>CACFUH010000028.1 GCA_902569415.1 uncultured Pelagibacteraceae bacterium | reverse complement strand
TATAAAAAATGTCAATTTAATGATTGATACTCCCGATATGTTTTCAATAGATATTTCAATTAAAAAAAGTTTTGATAAAAAAAAATTTTCGGAGAATGATATCCAGTCTTTGTTGAACGAGGCAAAAAGTTTAATTCAAAAAAGTTATTTTAATAAAAAAATTGTTCATATGATTATTAAAAAATTTTTTTTTGATAACAAAGAATATTATGAAATTCCAAATAAAAAAATTGATTATAATTCTATAATTATTGAATTAAAATTTATTTGTTTCTCAAATGAAATTTGGAAGGATTTACAAAATAGTTTTAATGACAATTATTTAACAGTAGATAGTTTGTATTGCTCAAGCTACGTAAGATCAAGTAATTATAATTCTTTATTTACAGATTTTAAAAATAAGGTAATTTTAGATATTGGATATGGAAAGAGCGCAATAACTATTTTTGAGGAAAATAGAATATTATATTTTAATATTTTACCAGTGGGAGGACGACATATAACAAATGATATTTCAGTACTCCTGAAAATTAGTCAAGGAGATGCTGAAAATCTTAAAAAAAGTTTAAATCAATCCGAAACAATTTTTGATAGGAAGCATAAAGAGTCTGCCCAAATTGAGTCTCCCAACTTGTCCAATCAAGTTATATTTGCAAGAGTTGACGAAATTATAAAATTGAATTTAGCAGATGAATATTTTAATACATTTATTCATAATAAAAAAAATTGTATATTAATTTTTATTGGCAATGGTTCAAAAATATTAAATAAAAATTCAATTTACTTGGAAGAAAAATTTGATTTTTTTAGCGAAATTAGTTTTTATGAGGAAAGCACAACTTCAATTTGTGAATCAGGAGTAAATTTTATACAATCAAACAAATCTCAAGAAGTGAATTTCTTTCCAAAAAAACCAAAAAACAAAGGTTTTTTTGAAAAATTTTTCAATTTTTTTAACTAATCTTTGTATTTTCTTGTAACATTTGTTGTATTTTTTAGAATTTATTAAGCATGTATTTATTAGGCATGTCTATTCTAAATCAAAAAACATTAAAAAAAGAAGTTAAATTTGAAGGTATAGGCCTTCATACTGGCAAGAAGGCTACCATGACAGTTTTACCTTCTGGACCAAATACTGGCATAAGCTTTAAAAGAATAGATCTAAAAAAAAATAATATTGTTTTACCTAACATTTATAATGTGTCCAATGCAACTCTATGTACAACTATTTCAAATGAGAACGGAGTTTCTATTTCCACTATAGAACATTTAATGGGTGCTTTATTTGGTCTTGGAGTAGATAATGCAATAATTGAAATTAATTCTAAAGAAGTTCCAATAATGGATGGATCGGCAAAACTTTTTGTAGAAAAATTTTTAGATATTGGTTTTGATACTAGCGAAACCCCAATTAAATTAATTAAGATAAATAATAAAGTAAGTATAGAAGAAGGAACAAAATATATATCAATTGGAAAATCTAATGTAAGTTTAGATATAGATTTTGAAATTCAATATTCAAACTCTTTAATTGGTAATCAACAAAATAAAATTAATGTTTATGAAGATGACCTGTCAAATATTTATAACTCTAGAACATTTTGTTTATATGAAGATATTGAAAAACTTCGGAATATGGGATTGGCTAAAGGTGGTTCCTTAGACAACGCAATTGTGGTTAAAAATAAAGAAATCTTAAACAAAGAAAAATTAAGAAATAAATTAGAGTTCGTTAATCATAAAATCTTAGATTGTATGGGAGACTTGTATTTATCAGGGTACAAAATTGTTGGTTCTATAAAATGTTCTCAAGGAGGTCATAGCTTAACAAACAAACTGTTAAGAAAGGTATTTGCAGAAAAAAGAAATTTTTCAGTGTTTGAAATTAAAGAAAAAACTCTTCCTCATACTTATATTGATAAATCAATATTAAAATCTATTGCATAATAATTAGAATTTTTTTTAAATTCTGTTAAGACTTTAAAATGAATAATTTTGTCAAACTTATTTTGTTTTTTATGCTTATTTTTATAATTAGTTGTAAAAATAATAATGAAAATAAAGTTTCTATAATAGAAGAAAAAGATTTAGATCTTCAAATGATTGATGCTTATGAAGAAGGTATGAATTTTTTTGATATAAATGATTTTATAAGTGCAGCAAAAAAATTTAATGAAGCAGAACTTTTATATCCACAATCAATTTGGGCGCCAAGATCAGCTTTGATGACAGCATACTCATATTATAATGGATCTTATTATTTGGATGCAATAAATGAATTAAAAAGATTTTTAGAAATTTACCCAAATCATGAACGAATATCTTATGCGTACTACTTACTAGCGATGAGTTATTACGAACAGATTTCAGATGAAAAAAAAGATTTAGGATCAATTTTAGATGCTAAATTAAATTTTGAATTTGTTTTAAATAATTACCCAAATTCAGATTTTGCACTTGATTCAGAATATAAATTAGAATTAATTCAAGAAATCTTAGCATCTAAGGAGATGTACCTAGCAAAATACTACATTGAAAGAGAAAAATGGATTCCAGCAATTAATAGATTTAAAAATATTTTAGAAAATTACGATACCACTATTTATGTTGAAGAAGCGATACATCGTTTGGTAGAAATTCATTACAAAATAGGATTAATTGACGAGTCTAAAAAATATGCATCACTACTTGGTTATAATTATCAATCTAGTGAATGGTATAAAGAATCTTATAAAGTTTTTAATAAAGATTATAAAAAAATTTCAAAAAGAAAGAAAAAGAAAAAAAGTAGTTTATCAACTTTAAATAAATTAAAGTCATTGTTGAAAAATGAAAACTAAAAGTTTGATAAAAAAAAAATATTTATCAAAAATACAAGAGTTAGAAAAACATAACAAACTTTATTATGATAAAAGTAGACCAATAATATCAGACTCAGACTATGATAGACTAAAAAAAGATATAATAGAATTGGAAAATAATAATAATTTTCTAATTAATAAAAAATCACCTACTCTTTCAGTTGGATCAAAACCTTCAAAAATTTTTTTAAAATCAAAGCATAGAGTTAAAATGCTTTCTTTATCTAATGCGTTTGATTATGAAGATCTGATAAATTTTGAAAAAAAAATATCTAATTTTCTAAATTTGAAGGTAAATAACAATTTTGAATATAGTGTTGAGCCTAAAATAGATGGAATTTCAGCATCATTAACTTACAAAAATAATAATTTAGTTTTAGGATTATCAAGAGGTGATGGTATAGAAGGCGAAATAATTACTGAAAATTTAAAAACTATTAAAGATATACCCAAAATTATTAAAGATAAAAATTTTCCTAAAGATATAGATATAAGAGGAGAGGTTTATATAGGAAAAGAAGATTTTGAAGAAATAAAAGATCGTTTCGCAAATCCTAGAAACGCTGCCTCAGGCTCTCTTAGACAAAAGGATCCAAATGAAACAAAAAAAATTCCATTAAGATTTATTGCTTATACATATGGGTTTAGCAGTGATTTAAATTTTACTAAACAGTCTGAATTTTTGCAGTTACTTAAATCTTGGGGTTTTAATATTAATGAACACAATAAAGTCATTAATGGTGTAGAGAATTTGGTTAACAATCACAAAGAATTTGAAAAAAAAAGACTTGATTTAGATTTTGACGTAGATGGATTAGTTTATAAAATAAATAATTTAGAATTACAAAAAAGATTAGGTTTTGTTACTAATGCTCCAAGATGGGCAATAGCACATAAATTTTCAGCAGATAGTTCATTTTCAAAAATATTAAATATTGAGGTTCAAGTAGGAAGAACTGGCGCATTAACCCCAGTCGCCAAAATAAAGCCAGTAAATATCGGAGGAGTTGTTGTTTCAAATGCCACTCTTCACAATGAAGAAGAAATAATTAGAAAGGATATAAGAATCGGCGATACTGTTAAAGTTGAAAGAGCCGGAGATGTTATTCCTCATGTACTTTTAGTTGACTTTAAAAAAAGACCAACTAATTCAAAAAAATTTATATTTCCAAAAAATTGTCCATCATGTGGATCCAAAGTAATAAAAGATTTTAATAAAATAACAAAAAAACATGATGCAGTACAAAGGTGTTCTAGCGAAGGATATAAATGTGAAAAAATTGCGATTGAGAAAATTAAGCATTTTGTTTCAAAGGACGCATTTAATATAGAAGGTTTAGGGAAAAGGGTAGTTGAGCAATTTTGGAATCTAAAGTTTATAAAGCTTCCATTCGATATATTCGACTTAAATTATAAAAAGATTGAAAAATTAGATGGATGGGGAGAGCTATCTTCAAAAAATCTTAGAGAATCTATTGAAAAATCAAAAAATATTGGATTAGATAAATTTATATTTGCATTAGGTATAAGACATATCGGTCAAGAAAATGCCAGGCTTTTGTCACAATATTTTTTAAATATAAAAAACTTTAGTAATTTATTAAAAGATTTTAATTTTAATTCTCTTGCTAATCTAGACGGGATTGGAGAGACTCAGATAGCTTCACTTAAAAATTTTTTTTCGGACCAAATTAATTTGAGTGTAGTTAAAAAATTAATTACAATTTTAAAAATAAGAAATGTTGTACAGAATACAAAAGGTAAGTTAATAAACAAAACTTTTATGTTTACCGGAAAGCTTTCTAATATTAGTAGAGCTGAGGCAAAGTCTTTGACAGAAAAAAATTCAGGAAAAATTTTAAGTAATGTGAGTAAAAAACTTGATTATTTAGTTATTGGAGAAAAGCCAACTTCAAAGAAAGTTAAACAAGCTAAAGAATTAAACATCAAGGTAATAAATCAGGAAGAATGGAAGACACTTTTAAATTAGGCTTAAAAGCCATTTTTTTTCTTTAGAATTTAAAAACTTCGATATTTTTGCATAAATATCAAGATGATAGTTAAATAAATATTTTTTCTCTGAAATATTTAGCATATTGAAGTTTATCAAATCTGTATCTATTGGTGCCAAAGTTAAATTCTTAAAAAATTTTTTATTTTTATTTTCTTTTACATAAACTAAATTTTCTATCCTTATACCAAACTTTTTTTTTTCATAATAACCTGGCTCATTGCTAAGAATCATTCCTGGCAAAATTTTTTCATTATTATACTTTGAAATAGATTGTGGACCTTCATGAACGTTTAAAAAATGACCTACTCCATGTCCTGTCCCATGACCATAATCTAAACCAATCTTATTCAAAAAAAATCTGGCTCTTTTATCAATTTTTTCACCAGTATTAATTTTATTTAAATTAGTATTAAAAACTGAGATATGACCCTTCAAAACTCTTGTAAAAATATTTTTAATTTTAGAAGAAGGTTTTGAGAAACATAAAGTCCTCGTAACATCTGTTGTTCCATAATTATATTGTCCTCCTGAGTCACATAAAAAAATATCTTTTTTATTAATTTTTCTATTTGAATTTTTATTTGCTCTATAATGTATTATTGCACCATTTGGGCCTGTGCCTGCAATAGTATTAAAGCTTGGATATAAAAAATTTTTATTTTTTTTTCTAAAATTTTCTAATTTTTTTTCAACATCTATTTCTGTAAAATTAAAATTCTTTTTATTTTTTATCCAATATAAAAATTTTGTTAAAGCAACACCATCAGCTACATGTGAATCAATCATATTTTTAATTTCAGTTTTATTTTTTATAGCTTTAAGCGAATAACATGGGTCTATTTGATTTAAAATATTAAATTTTGATGAAATAATACTTTTATTAAAAATTGAACAACTATTTTTATCTATAGAGAAATTTTTACCTTTTAAAGTATTTAATACTTCCGTAAATTGATTAAAATCGTGAAATTTAATTTTTTTATAGTTTATTGATTTTTTAATTTTTTTAATTTTTTTAATTTCAGAAAAAAAATAAATATCTTTGTTACTAAGAATTATTTGACAATTTGGAATAGGACTATTTGGATTATCAAATCCTCTTATATTTAATAGCCAGGCACAGTTTTCTGGGGCACTGATAAAAATATTTTGTATTTTTTTCTTTTTAAGTATTGATGATAACCTGTTTATCTTTGAAGTTATTTTTTCTCCAGTT
>CACFUH010000027.1 GCA_902569415.1 uncultured Pelagibacteraceae bacterium | reverse complement strand
TTGAAAATAAAATGATAGAGGCTTAAATGGAAATAAATCCTTCAGAAGTAACAAAAATATTAAAAGAGCAAATTAAAAAATTTGGGGATAAGGCAGAAGTAACAGAAGTTGGACAGGTTCTATCTGTTGGTGATGGTATTGCAAGAATATACGGTTTAGATAACGTACAGGCAGGAGAGATGGTTGAGTTTGCTGATGGTTCAAAAGGTATGGCTTTAAACCTAGAAAGTGACAATGTTGGTGTTGTAATTTTTGGTGATGATAGAGCTGTAAAAGAAGGTGATACAGTAAAAAGAACTGGAGCAATTGTAGATACTCCTGTGGGAAAAGAATTATTAGGAAGAGTAGTTGATGGATTAGGAAATCCAATAGATGGCAAAGGTGCACTAGACAAAGGAATAAAAAGAAGCAGAGTTGAAGTTAAAGCCCCTGGTATAATTCCACGAAAATCTGTAAGTGAGCCTATGCAATCAGGACTTAAATCAGTTGATAGTTTAGTTCCTATTGGTAGAGGTCAAAGAGAATTAATTATAGGTGATAGGCAAACTGGGAAGACTGCGGTCGCAATTGATACTATAATTAATCAGAAAAAAATAAATGAATCTAATGATGAAAAACAAAAATTATATTGTATTTATGTAGCAATTGGCCAAAAAAGATCAACTGTCAGACAAATAGAAAAATCTTTAGAAGAGGCTGGGGCTATGGAGTATACAACAATAGTTGCTGCAACAGCATCAGATGCTGCACCGCTTCAGTTTTTAGCTCCTTACACTGGATGTGCAATGGGAGAATATTTTAGAGACAATGGAATGCACGCTTTAATTATTTATGATGATTTATCTAAGCAAGCTGTCGCATATAGACAAATGTCATTGTTATTAAGAAGACCACCAGGAAGAGAAGCTTATCCTGGAGATGTTTTTTATTTACATAGTAGACTTTTAGAAAGAGCAGCTAAACTTAGTGATGAACACGGAGGAGGATCTCTAACAGCGCTACCAATTATTGAAACGCAAGGTGGTGATGTATCAGCATTTATTCCAACTAATGTTATTTCAATTACTGATGGACAAATATTTCTTGAGACAAATTTGTTCAACCAAGGAATAAGACCAGCAATTAACGTTGGTTTATCTGTATCTAGAGTTGGTTCTTCAGCCCAAACAAAAGCTATGAAAAAAGTTTCTGGCTCAATGAAATTAGAATTAGCGCAGTATAGAGAAATGGCTGCATTTGCTCAATTTGGATCAGATTTAGATGCCTCAACTCAAAAATTGTTAAATAGAGGCTCTAAGCTAACTGAACTTTTAAAACAAAAGCAATATTCACCAATGACTGTTGCAGAACAGGTGATTTCAGTTTTTTGTGGTGTTAAAGGATATTTGGATGACTTAGATCTCAAAGATATCTCAACATTTGAAACAAAAATTATTGAAAAATGTAAATCTGAAAAACCAGAAATCTTGGAAGCAATTTCAAAATCTGGAAAATTAGAAGAAGACACTGAAAATTTATTAGTGGAAACTATTAAAGAATTAAAACAAAACTTTAACTCTTAAGAATATGGCTAGTTTAGATGATTTAAAAAAAAGGATTTCTAGTGTTAAATCTACACAGAAAATTACTAAGGCAATGAAGATGGTTGCTGCAGCAAAATTAAGAAGGGCTCAAGAAAATGCTGAAAAGGGAAGACCTTATTCTGAAAAAATGAATAATATAATTCTTAATCTTTCAAACGGGATATCTGATAAAGAAAATGCACCAAAACTACTTGCTGGAACTGGAGAAGAAAAAACTCATTTATGTGTTGTTATGACCTCAGACAGAGGTTTATGTGGAGGTTTTAATACAAATATTATTAAAAAAGCAAAACAGTATTTTCAAAAAATATTAAAAGAAAATAAAATATTAAAAATTATAACTGTTGGATCCAAGGGTTATGATCAATTAAAAAGACAATATAAAAATAATATAGTTGAAAAAATTTCATTTAAAGACTCTAAAAATATTAATTATTTTGATGCCGATAAGGTTGGCAAAATTATAATTGATAGATTCGAAAAAAAAGAATTTGATGTATGTGCAATTTTTTATAATCAATTTAAAAATGTTATTACTCAAATACCACAAGAACAGCAAATTATACCTTTGAAATCTAATGAAGAAAAAGATGTCAATTCTGAAAGTAGCTATGAATTTGAACCAGAAGAAGATGAAATTTTAAGCAATTTATTACCTAAAAATATTTCTACACAGATTTTTAAAGCAATGTTAGAGAATTCAGCTAGCGAGCAAGGTTCGAGAATGAGTGCTATGGATAATGCAACAAGAAATGCAGGTGAAATGGTTGAAAAACTTACAATTCAGTATAATAGAAGCCGTCAAGCTGCAATTACTAAAGAACTAATTGAAATAATATCAGGAGCAGAAAGTTTATAATTATGAGAAAAGGAAAAATTACACAGGTCATTGGAGCAGTAGTAGACGTTAAATTTGATGGTGAGTTACCAGAAATTTTAACTGCATTAGAATGTAATAACGCAGGAAATAGACTAGTTTTGGAAGTTGCCCAGCATTTAGGAGAGTCAAGTGTACGAACAATTGCTATGGATGCAACTGAAGGATTAAAAAGAGGAGATGAGGTCACAGATACTGGTTCACCAATAAAAGTTCCAGTAGGACCAGAAACATTAGGAAGAATTGTTAATGTAATAGGTGAACCAATTGATGAAAAGGGTGAAGTTAAAACTAAAGAAAGTTGGCCTATACACAGAGCAGCTCCTGAATTTAATGATCAATCAACAGAAACTGAAATATTAGTAACAGGGATCAAAGTGGTTGATTTGTTAGCACCTTATGCAAAAGGTGGTAAAATAGGTTTATTTGGTGGTGCAGGAGTTGGAAAAACAGTAATTATTATGGAATTAATTAATAACATCGCAAAAGCACATGGTGGTTTTTCAGTTTTTGCAGGAGTTGGAGAAAGAACTAGAGAAGGAAATGATCTTTATCACGAAATGATAGAGTCAGGTGTAATTAAACCCGAAGGACCAGGATCAAAAGCAGCATTAGTTTATGGGCAAATGAATGAACCGCCTGGCGCAAGGTCAAGAGTTGCACTTACAGGATTAACGGTTGCGGAATATTTTAGAGATCAAGAAGGGCAAGATGTACTTTTTTTTGTAGATAATATTTTTAGATTCACTCAAGCTGGTTCTGAAGTATCAGCTTTATTAGGAAGAATCCCTTCAGCAGTTGGATACCAGCCTACCCTGGCAACTGACATGGGAAACCTACAAGAAAGAATTACTACAACTAATAAAGGCTCTATTACCTCTGTACAAGCGATATATGTACCTGCAGATGACTTAACTGATCCAGCACCCGCAACTTCTTTTGCACACTTAGACGCGACAACTGTGCTATCTAGACAAATTGCAGAACTTGGAATTTACCCAGCTGTAGATCCTTTAGATTCAACTTCTAGAATTTTAGATCCAAGAATTGTTGGAGATGAACATTATAGAGTTGCAAGAGAAGTTCAAAAAATTCTTCAAACATATAAATCTTTGCAAGACATTATTGCTATTTTAGGTATGGATGAATTGTCAGAAGAGGATAAATTAATTGTTGCTAGAGCTAGAAAAATTCAAAGATTTTTATCACAGCCATTTTTTGTTGCAGAAGTTTTTACTGGTTCTCCTGGAAAATTAGTTGATTTAGAGTCTACAATCAAAGGATTTGATGCCATTTGTAAAGGAGAATATGATCATTTACCAGAGGCAGCATTTTATATGGTTGGTACAATTGAAGAAGCAATAGAAAAAGCCGAAAAGATGGCTAAAGATGTTGCCTAATGAGTGAAGAATTTAAGGTTGAAATAGTTAATCCTGAAAAATCTTTTTTAACAAAAGATGATGCCACGGAAGTAGTTGTTCCTGCATTTGAAGGTGAAATGGGAATTTTAAAAGATCATATTTCAATTATTTCTTTTTTGAAGCCAGGTGTGGTGAAAGTTTATTCAAAATCAGATGAAAATAAATATTTTGTAGAAGATGGAATAGTAGAGTTTAAGGATAATAGTTTATCAATTTTAACAAGTTCGATTTACAATGTTTCTGATTTAGATAGAAACAAAATAGAGCAAATACTTAAAGATGCAGAAAAAGAATCTACCGAAGAAAATATTGATGACCAAAAAAAATATTTAATTAATCAAAAAATTGAAACTTTAAGATCATTGCAATCAAATTAATATTTTTTTTACCTCTTCTTGAATTTTTTTGTATACATTTAACTTAAATTCAACCACTACATCAGTAATCTGGTCTATATCAATCCATTTCCATTCCAAAAATTCTGGATGATTTGTATTTAAGTTTATTTCACTTTCTTTTCCTCTAAATTTCATTAAAAACCATTTTTGTTTTTGTCCTCTATATTTGCCTCTCCAGATAATCCCAACCAGGTGTTCAGGTAATTCATAAGTAGTCATTTCATCTATTTCTTTAATTAAATGAACATTTTTAATGCTAGTTTCTTCTTTTAATTCTCTAAAAGCAGCATTTAAATAGTCTTCATTTTCATCTACACCTCCTTGCGGCATCTGCCAAAAATTTTTTGGATTATCAATTCTTTTTGCAACAAAAACTTTATTTTCACTATTAAGCAAAACTACACCCACTCCTTTTCTTAAAGGCAAGTTAGAAAATTTTTTTTCCATTTATTTATTAGCCATTAAGTAATTTAATAGCAAACTCCAACTGATTATCAGTTTCTGTGTCAATTCTAAATTCATCTGAATTTTCTGCAATTTCTATGTCTGGAGTTATACCAGTTCCAGAAATTGATTTTCCCGAAGGTAAATAATATTTAGAAATAGTTAATCTTATAGCTCCTCTATTTTTTAAGGGTATTATTGATTGAACAGAACCTTTGCCGTATGAATTTTCTCCAATTACAATTGCTCTTTTATGTTCCTTAAGCGCTCCAGCCACAATTTCAGAAGCAGATGCAGATCCATAATTAATTAAAACTAATAAAGTTTCTCCATTAATTATATCCCCTTTTCTTGCAAAATATTTTTTATTTTCAGAGGACTTTCTGCTTTTAGTAGAAACTATTTCGCCACTATCTAAAAAAAAATCTGAAATTTTAACAGCTTGAGAAAGTAATCCTCCAGGATTATTTCTTAAATCAAGAACGTATTTATCAATTTTTTTTTTTTTAAATTTTTTTATTTTACCTTCAATTTGTCTTGAACTATTTTCATTAAATGATGTGAGTCTTATATATCCAATAGTATTATCAATTATTTTTGATTTTACTGATTTTACTTCAATAATTTCTCTCGTAATATTAAATACTAGTGCCTTTTTTACTCCCTTTCTTCTAATTGTTATTTCTAATTTTGATCCTACTGGACCCCTCATAAGTTCTACTGCCTCAGTAAGAGTTTTTCCCTGGACCTGAATTCCATTAATTTTTACAATGTAATCACCAGCTTTAACACCTTCTCTTGCCGCAGGAGAATCATCCATTGGAGTTATTACTTTCACAACACCAAATTCCATACCAACTTCTATTCCCAAGCCACCAAATTCTCCACTTGTTTCAGTTTCCATTTCCTTAAAAGTCTCAGGAGACATATATGCAGAATAAGGATCTAACGATTGTAACACACCATTAATAGCAGCATCCATTGCATCACTTTGGTTTACTTCTTCAACATATTCTTTATTAATTTTATCTAAAACTTCACCAAACAAATCAATTTTATCATAAATATTTTCATCATTTGAAGTAAAAGCTTTTTTTGAAAAATTAAGTGAAATTATAATTAAAAAAATTAATATAAATTTTTTTTTCATATTATAACCTTTTCTTTAGGAATTAATTCTGACCATATTTTTTCAAGTTCATAAAATTTTCTTTTTTCTGGATTAAATATATGAACTATAAGATCTATTCCATCAATTAGTTTCCAATCACTGCTATCTTTACCTTCTATTTTACAGTTTGTAATACCATTGTTTTTAAACTTTTCTAAAACTTGCTCTGATAGTGCCTGAATGTGTCTAGATGAAGTTCCGCTAGCAATAATCATATGATCTGCCATTGAGGATTTATTTTTAAGATCTATGGATACTATGTCTAACGCTTTGTTCGAATCTAATGTGTTAATAATTATTTTTTTTAGATTCGATATTTTATCCATTAATTGATAAATTTTATCAAATTTTTCTCAATTTAGAAGATGAAATATTTACTTTTCTATATTTTATAAATTTAAGTCCTTTACTATTAAGTTCCTTAAAAGCCACAGATTTTAATGATTTTGATTTATAATTTGTTCTATCAAAAACTAA
>CACFUH010000026.1 GCA_902569415.1 uncultured Pelagibacteraceae bacterium | reverse complement strand
TTCTTGGATCTGTTCTTATGCTTGTCGCAATTATTTCAATATACTGGTTTACAGGAAGCACAGATATAACTTATTTATATAACTTTGGTATTGATGAGAAGTATCAATATTTATTATGGTTAGCATTTTTCAGTTCTTTTGCTGTTAAAACTCCAATGTGGCCTGTTCATACTTGGCTACCGGATGCTCACGTAGAAGCTCCAACAGCTGGCTCGGTCTTATTAGCTGCAATTTTATTAAAAATGGCCGGATATGGTTTTATTAGATTTTCAGTTGGTCTTTTCCCTTTAGCTTCTGAATATTTTATTCCTTTGATCTATATTTTAAGTTTAATTGCAATTATTTACACCTCACTTGTTGCATTAATGCAAGAAGATATGAAAAAATTAATTGCCTACTCCTCTGTAGCACATATGGGATTTGTAACTTTAGGAATATTTACATTTACACAGCAAGGATTAGAAGGAAGCATATTTCAAATGATTAGTCATGGTTTAGTTTCGGCAGCACTTTTCTTATCAGTTGGTGTAATTTATGAAAGAATGCACACAAGACTAATATCAAATTATGGTGGACTGGTTTCTATAATGCCTAAATACGCTATTGTTTTAATGGTATTTACTCTTGGAGCAGTAGGTCTTCCAGGAACAAGTGGATTTATAGGAGAATTTTTAATTTTGATTGGAGCATTTAAAAAAAGTTTTTTAGTAGCAGCTATAGCAAGTATAGGAGTAATTTTATCTGCTGCTTACATGCTTTGGCTTTATAAAAGAGTTGTGTTTGGTGAAATTAAGAAAAATGAAATTAGCAAAATGCCTGACCTAAATAGAGCAGAAATTTTTATTCTTTCCTTTCTCGTTTTACCAATTATTATTTTTGGTTTTTATCCCGAACCGTTGTTGAGTACGACAGAAATCTCTATAGAAAATTTAATTGAAATGTACAACACTAATATAAATTCAAATTTATCAGGAAAATAAATGATTAATTTTAATTTTATTTATTCTGAAATATTTCTTTGTTTAGCAATTATGATCTTATTGTTAATTGGTGTATTTAAAAAAAATAGTTCATACTTAATTTATAATTTAAGTATTTTGTCTTTATTTGGTTGTTTAGCTTTGATTTTAAGTTTTCCAATAAATACAAATTTAGAATTATTTAATAATAGTTACAAAATTGATTACTTGTCAACATATATGAAAATATTGTTAATTCTATCAGGAATTTTTGTATTACTTTCTTCTAGCAAATACACTCAAATAATTAAAATAAATAAAATTGAATACCCAATCTTAATTTTATCATCAATAGTAGGAATGATGGTAATGATAAGTTCAAATGATTTAATTTTATTTTATATTGGTTTAGAATTACAGTCCCTATCATTATATGTGTTAGCATCATTTAATAGAGATAATATATTATCTTCGGAATCTGGTTTAAAATATTTTGTTTTAAGTGCATTATCATCTGGTCTTCTGCTTTATGGTTGTTCTTTAATTTATGGATTTTCAGGTTCAACAAATTTTAATTTGATTTCAGAAAATATGAATCAAGATAGTTATGGACTAACTTTTGGAATAGTTTTTATAATTACTGGTCTAGCTTTCAAAATATCTGCTGTTCCATTTCACATGTGGGCTCCAGATGTTTACGAAGGATCACCAACATCTGTAACTATTTTTTTCGCAATACTTCCAAAAATTGCAGCTTTAACCGTATTTATAAGAATTTTATATGTTCCATTTTTATATACTATTGATCAATGGCAAACTATAATTGTTTTTCTCTCAATAGCTTCTATGTTGTTTGGATCAATTGCTGCAATTGGTCAAAAAAATCTTAAAAGACTAATTGCGTATAGTTCTATAGGTCATATGGGTTATGCATTAGCTGGTGTATCTACTGGAACCAATCTAGGGATACAAAGTTCTATAACGTATATTTCCATATACTTATTTATGAATTTGGCATTTTTTAGTTGCCTTTTTATGTTAAGAAGAGATGAAAAATACTTTGAGGAAATTGAAGATTTATCGGGATTATCTAAAAATCATCCAATACTATCATTTTCATTTTTGATAGTATTATTTTCATTAGCAGGAATACCCCCTCTAGTTGGTTTTTTTGCAAAATTTTATATTTTTACAGCAGTCGTAGAGCAATCCATGTACACCTTGGCTATTATTGGTTTACTTTCAACTGTTATAGCTGCATTTTATTATTTAAGAATAATAAAAGTAATTTATTTTGATCAAGAAAAAGAAAAATTCGAAAAAAACCATAATATTGGATTAAAAATATCATTAGCTATTTCAACAATATTTATTCTTTTTTATTTCATTTATCCTAGCCCATTAATTGAAATAATAGAAAAAATTAAGATTATTTAATGATTTTTAAAAAATTTTATTACAAAAAAGTTAATAGTACAAACGATTTGGCAATAAAAAAAATTAAAAATGGAATTACCAAAGGTATTGTTATTGCTGATTATCAAAAAAAAGGTAGAGGTCAACATGGAAAAAAGTGGTTATCATTCAAGGGAAATTTATTTATTACTATTTTTTTTAAATTAAAAGAAAATATTAATATAAAAAAAATTACTATTCTGAACTGTAAAATAATAAAAAAAACGCTTATTAAATACATTAAAAAAACAATTTCTATTAAACCACCAAATGATCTGTTGATTAATAAAAAAAAAATATGTGGCATACTTCAGGAAATTAAATTTAATAATAAATCAAAATTTATAGTCATTGGAATTGGAATTAATTTAATCAAAAGCCCAGAAATAAAAAACTATCCAACTACTAATATTTTTAAAGAAACTGGCTTTAAGGTAAAAAAGTATGATCTAATTAAAAATATAGAAAAAAACTATATTAAAAATTTAAAACTATTTGCATAAATAATTGAATTGATTAAGAATATAAAATGTACGTTATTGGAGATATAGGAAATACCGAAACAAAGATTTGTGTATATTCCACACAAAAGAAAATTATAAAAAAAATAATTTTAAAATCTAACTTAATAAATAGTCAATATCTTAAAAAGAATTTATCTTATATTCTTAAAAAAAAAGCTATTAAAAAAATTATTTTTAGTAGTGTTGTTCCAAAATTATTTAAACTAATAAAATATTTTCTATTAAAAAACTTTAAATTAAAAGTTTTTGAAATAAAGGAACTTAATATAAATAAATTAATCAATATATCAGTTAATAAAAATCAAATAGGATCTGATAGACTTTGTAATGCAATTGGAATTAATGATAATAAAAATAACTATATTATTATAGACTTTGGTACAGCTACTACTTTTGATGTTATAATTAAAAATAAGTATTTAGGTGGTATAATTGCTCCAGGTGTGTTGCTTTCTCTTAATACATTAGTGTCAAAGGCTTCACTAATTCCATCGTTAAAACTAAAAAAAGTTAAAAATGTTTTAGGTAAAAATACTGTTTCTGCTGTACGATCTGGTTTTTATTGGGGTTATATAGGGTTAGTAGAAAATATAATTGATAAAATTTCTAAACATACTAAAAAAAAATATAAATTAATTTTAACAGGTGGTTATTCTCATTTATTTATTAAATCTATTAAACAAAAAGCACGTTTAGATAAAGATATTACTATGAAAGGCCTTTTAAAAATTACTAAATTATTATGAAAGATGAATTAATATTTTGTCCACTTGGTGGATCTGGTGAAATAGGTATGAATATGAATTTATATGCATATGGAAAACCTGGTTCTCAAAAATGGATTATTGTTGATGTTGGTGTTACGTTCGCAGATGATTCTCTTCCAGGTATAGATTTAATATATGCTGACCCAGGTTTTATTGTTGATAAAAAAGATAATTTGTTAGGTATTGTTTTAACTCATGCTCACGAAGATCACATTGGAGCTATAACTTATGTTTGGAAAAAATTAAAATGTAAAATTTATGCAACACCATTTACTGCTGCACTTGTTACTGAAAAATTTAAAGAAAAAAAAATTGACATAATCCCTTATTTAAAAATTGTTAAACTAAATGGAACAGTTGATCTTAATCCTTTTAAAATAGAGTTTATAACTTTAACTCACTCTATAATCGAACCTAATGGGTTAAAAATTGATACACCAGCCGGAACTATTTTTCACACAGGAGACTGGAAAGTCGATCCTAATCCTTTGGTAGGTAAAAACATTAATAAGGAGAAATTAAAAGAAATTGGTGATAGCGGTGTTTTAGCTATGATATGCGACTCAACAAATGTTTTTAGCATAGGAAGAGCTGGCTCAGAAGCTGACGTAAGAAAAAATATGCTCAATGTTATGTCACGGCAAAAAAAAAAAATTCTAGTGACTTCATTTGCTTCTAATGTTGCAAGAATGGAAACAGTATTTTTCTGCGCAGAGAAAATAGGTAGGCATATATCATTAGTCGGTAGATCAATGCAAAGAATATACAAAGCTGCTAGACAATGTGGTTATCTTCAAAATGTTATAGAACCTCTAGATTCAAGGGATGCAAAAAAGCTAGCTCGAGATAAAATTGTTTATCTTTGTACTGGTAGTCAAGGCGAGCCTATGGGAGCGTTAAATAGAATTTCAAATTTTACACATCCAGATGTATTTATTGAAAAGGATGATACTGTAATATTTTCATCAAAAATAATTCCAGGAAATGTTAGAAAGCATTATAACGTTCACAACAAACTTTTAAGAGATGGTATAAATGTTATTACAGAAGAAACTGAGTTTGTACATGTTTCTGGTCATCCAAATAGAGAAGATTTAAAAGATATGTATAATTGGATTAAACCAAATTGCCTTATACCAGTTCATGGAGAACATAGACATATGAAAGAACAAATTAATTTTGCTCACGAAATGAAAATACCATGCCCTGTTCAAGTAGAAAATGGAGATATAGTAAAAATTTATCCAGGTAATAAACCCTATGTTTATGATAAAGCACCAAGTGGCAGATTGTGTGTTGATGGTGAAATTTCAATAGATGAAGATTCTGCTTTTATTAAAGAAAGAAAAAATTTAGCTAATAATGGATTTATTGATTTAACTTTAATTATTTCAAATAAAGGAACATTAAATAGCAAGCCTCTATTAAATGTAAAAGGTTTACCAATCTTCGAAAAAGAAGAATTTTTTGACGGTTTAGAAGAGGTAATATTAAAGCTCACAAAAACGTTTTCTTTAAAAAACAGCAAACAAAATGAAAATTTAATTGAAGGCTTAAAAAAAACATGCAGAAAATATGCAAAAGAAAAAACTGGAAAAAAACCAATAACTAATATTAATGTGATAAGAATATAACATATGCTATTTTCAAGATCATTTATACCAATTTTAAAAAATAATCCATCTGAAGCTGTAATTAAATCACATCAATTAATGCTTAGAATTGGAATGATAAAACAATCTTCAGCTGGAATATATTCATGGTTACCACTTGGATTCAAGGTAATGAAAAAAATAGAACAAATTGTTCGGGAAGAGCAGGACAGAATTGGTGTTCAGGAAATTTTAATGCCCACTATACAATCAAGTGAAATTTGGAAGGAAAGTGGAAGATATGAAGACTATGGTGAAGAAATGTTAAGAATTAAAGATAGACAAAACAGGGAAATGCTTTATGGACCAACTAATGAGGAGTTAATAACTGACATATTTAGAACAAGCATAAAATCTTACAAATCTTTACCACAACTTCTCTATCATATTCAGTGGAAATTTAGAGATGAGTTAAGACCTAGATTTGGAATAATGAGGTGCAGAGAGTTTTATATGAAAGACGCATATTCTTTTGACTTAAATGATGAAGAAGCAAATTTTTCTTATAATAAATTTTTTCTTTCTTATTTACGTACTTTTCAAAGATTAAACTTATCCGCAATACCAATGGCGGCAGATACTGGACCAATTGGAGGTAATTTATCACATGAATTTATTATCCTAGCAGATACCGGTGAAAGTAAAATTTATACTGATAAAAGAATATTTGACGTTAGTAGCAAAAATACAAAATTAGAAAAAAAATCATTAAATGATCTAAGAGAAAAATTTGAAAAATTTTATGCCGTAACTGATGAAAAATTTGACAAAGTTGAATTTGAAAAGAATGTCCCTGAAGAATTTAGACTTCACACAAAAGGTATTGAAGTCGGGCATATTTTTTATTTTGGTGACAAGTATTCAAAACCAATGAATACATCTGTAGATTTTCAAGGCAAAAAAGAATTTGTTAAAATGGGATCATATGGTGTGGGTGTTTCCAGATTAGTTGGAGCAATTATTGAAGCAAAGTATGATGATAAAAATGAAGTTATGAATTGGCCAATTTCAGTTTCACCATATGAATGTGCAATTATTCCACTTATTAGTAAAAATGATAATTCAAATCTAGAGAAAGCAAATAATATCTATAAATATTTAAATGAAAAGAAAATTGATACTATAGTGGACGATACTGAGGAAAATTTTTCTTCAAAAATAAAAAAATTTAATTTAATAGGAATACCATTTCAAATTATGATTGGTA
>CACFUH010000025.1 GCA_902569415.1 uncultured Pelagibacteraceae bacterium | reverse complement strand
AACTACTCTTTTTTTGAGTTCAAAAGAACTTTTTGATTTAAAAGGATTTTTTTTTGTTACAGCCCAAATTATTTTACTAATTTTAAATTGTTTTTTTGCTTCAATAGAAATTTTAATATGTCCTTTATGAGCTGGATCAAATGATCCTCCAAGAATTCCTATTTTTTTATTTTTATTATTTTTCAATTTAATTTCTTATTTGCCCTTTTCCTAGAACTTCATATTTATATGAAATTAATTGATTTAAACCCACAGGCCCTCTTGGTGGCATAGTATTAGTTGAAATACCAACTTCACCACCAAATCCAAACTCACCTCCGTCAGCAAATTGAGTTGAAGTGTTATGCATTGCTATTGAACTTTTTATATTTTTTAAAAAAAGATTAGCATTTTTTTTATTTTTAGTAATTATACTATCTGTATGCATTGTTCCGTATTTATTAATATGATTAATTGCATCTAAAATACTATTGACTGATTTTACAGATACTTTGGCAGATAGATATTCAGTCGACCAATCCTTTTCTTTTGCTAACTTAGATTTGCCATTAAATCTTTTTTTAATAATAGTATCTGCAAATATTTTGCAATTATTATTTGTTAATTTTGATAATATTGGATTACAAAATTTTTTTACAATTTTTTTATGCATCAAAATTGTTTCTGTAGCTCCACATATGCTAGTATTTCTTAGTTTTGCATTGTGAACGACTTTTATTGCCATATTTAAATCTGCATCTTTATCAATATAAGTATGACAAATTCCTTCCAGATGTCCAATTATTGGAACTGAAGATAAATCTTGTACTTTTTTAACTAAGTTTTTTCCTCCTCTTGGAATTATAACATCAATAAAATTTTTCATTTTTGACAACATATAGTCTACAGATTTTCTATTTCTATCTTTTATTATTTGAACATAGTTTTGATCAATATTATTTGATCTAAGAGCATCTCTAAATAAATTTGCTAGTATTCTGTTTGAATTATATGCTTCTGATCCACCTCTAAGAATGACCGGATTGCCAGATTTAAAACATAAGCTTGCAACATCCGATGTAACATTTGGTCTACTCTCATAAATAATACCAATTACACCAATTGGAGTTGAAACTTTTTTAATAATTAATCCATTTGGTCTTTTCCATTTATTAATCACTTTATCTGTTGGATCATTTAACTTTATAATTTTACTAATTGAAGCTTTTATTTCTGTAATTTTTTTATCATTTAAAGAAAGTCTGCTTATTAAGTTTTCAGGGAGATGATTTTTGATTGCAAACTGTATATCCTTATTGTTTTCTTTAAGAATATTTTTCTTATTTTTATTTATTAATTGCAAATATTTTTTTAAAACTTTATTTTTATTTTTTCTATCAACTTTAATTTTAGAAGCTTTTTTAGCTTTTATTCCAATATTTGTTAACTTTTCTAACATTTATATTTCAACCATATCATCTTTATGAACTACTTCCGATTTAGAAATATATCCTAAAAGTTCATAAATTTTATTTGAATGTTGTCCTTGAATTTTATTAATTTCTTCCGAAGAAAAAGAACTTAGCCCTCTGGCGTATTCTTTAAAATTTTTATCCAATATTTTTATATGATCACCTTTATTAAATTTTCCTTCAACTTTTTTAATTCCTGCCGCTAATAAGCTCTTACCTTTTTTTAGTGCATTAATAGCCCCATCATCAATTATTAATTCTCCTTTTGGTGATACTGAACTGATAATCCATTTTTTTCTAGCATCTAGTTTTGAGACTTTAGGCAAAAACCATGTACATTTATTTTTATCTATAATTTTTTTAATAGGTCTTTCCAAAAGACCATTGGCTATAACCATCATGCATCCAGATAGCTGACAAATTTTTGCAGCTTCAATTTTAGTTTTCATTCCTCCAGTTCCATGTTCACTTATACTTTTTGTAGCAATCTTTTCTATATTGGTATCTATATTTTTAATTTCTTTAATTAGTTTTGAGTTTTTAAATAATTTTGGATTTTGAGTATATAATCCATCAACATCTGAAAGTAGAACTAAACAATCAGCTCCCGAAATTTGTGCCACCCGAGAAGCTAGCCTATCATTATCTCCATATTTTATTTCAGTTGTTGCAATGCTATCGTTTTCATTTACTACAGGAATAAAACCTAATTCAAATAAATTTTCAAAAGTTCTTTTTGCATTTATTGCTCTTCTTCTTTGCTCGGTATCTTCTAGTGTAAGTAAAATCTGTGAAAGATTAATTTTTTTTGAACTAAATATTTTATTAAAAAGATTCATTAATTCAATCTGACCTACAGAAGCAATAGCTTGACTTTTATCAATTTTTAAATTTTTTTTATTTAAATTTAATTTTTTACAACCCAAAGCTATTGCCCCAGAACTTACAAGAATTATATTTTTTTTTTGATCTAATAAGTCTTTTATATCTTTTGCAAATTCTGCCAACCATTTTTTTCTAACCGTTCTTTTTTCATCGATTAAAATTGTTGATCCAATTTTTATTACAATAGTTTTAGATTTTTTAAGATACATATTTAATTAATTTCGATTTAATTTTTGATATTGATTTTTTATCAAATGTTGAGAGTGTTGTTAGGTTTACTTTATATTTTCTTAAAAAATCATTTTTAATTTTTTTTACTTCTTTATCTTCTAAAAGATCTGTTTTATTTAAAACAACTAATTCATTTTTTTTTAACATATCTTTACTATAGTTTTTTAGCTCTTTTCTAACTTGAGTGTAAGATTTTTTTAAATCCTCATCTGTTATATCAATTAAATGAAGTAAAGATTTACATCTTTCAATATGTTTAAGAAATTTTATACCCAATCCTATTCCCTCATGTGCACCTTCAATGATACCTGGAATATCGGCCAAAGTTATTTCTTTATCATCGTAAACTGCAACTCCAAGATTTGGATTTAGTGTAGTAAATTTATAATTAGCAATTTTGGGTGTTGCACTTGTTATTGCAGCTAACAAACTAGATTTACCTGCGTTTGGCAAACCAATGATGCCAATATCTGCTATTGTTTTTAATTGAAGCCAAATCCAAAATTCTTCTCCCTTGGTTCCTTTAGTAAACTTTTTTGGAGCTCTATTTGTTGAAGATTTAAATCTAGTGTTACCAAATCCTCCTCTTCCGCCAACTGCTACAACAAATTCTTCGCTTTCTTTTTTAAAATCAAAAATTAAAGTTTTATTATCTTCTTCAAATACTTGTGTACCAATTGGAACCTTAAGATATAAATTTTTTCCACCCCTACCTGTTTGATTTTTTCCTTTTCCATCATTACCTCTTTCTGACTTAAAATGTTGTTGGTATCTAAAATCAATAAGAGTATTTAAATTTCTTTCTGATTTTAAAATTATTGAACCACCTTTTCCTCCATCACCTCCATCTGGCCCTCCAAACTCAATAAATTTTTCTCTTCTAAAACTTGGCGATCCTGAACCACCATCACCAGATTTAATAAATATTTTGACTTGATCTAAAAATTTCATAATACAACTCCTTTTGATTTTTTAAGTTGTATTGATTAATTAGGTTTTACAGAAACAAATGTTCCTATGTGTGGAAGTCCACTTGGTCCATATCCAGTTTGAAGAATAATTTTGCCTTTTTGGTCTATATATTTTTTTCTTTCACGAAGAATTTTTTTTGCCTCAACAAAGGGCCAGGCATTAGTTTTGTCAATGTTTGCTTTATCAATCACTGTTAAAAGTATAAATTAACTCATAAAATTCATGTTTTTATAATTCTTATAGAGTTGAAATTTATTTACCATAAAATAATGTCCATTCAAAATGTCGAATTATAAAACTGTGTTTTTTACACTTGGAGTATTACAAGTAGTTTTGGGATTAGCCATGATTATCCCTGTAATTATTCAATTTATATATAATGAATTAGACTCATCATTTATAAGTTCAGGAATTATCACAATAATATTTGGTATATTATTTTTTTTATCAAATTTGGATCACGATAGAAAATTAAACTTGCCTCAAGCATTTTTACTAACTGCACTTTCTTGGTTAAGTATAGCCGTGTTTGGTTCCTTGCCATTTATGTTTTCTGATTTAGATCTAAATTTAACCGATGCTTTTTTTGAAAGTATGTCAGGAATTACAACAACTGGTTCAACAGTAATAATTAATTTGGATATTGCTCCAAAAAGTATATTGTTCTGGCGTGCTATCCTTCAATGGTTAGGTGGAATTGGAATAATTGTAATGGCTATTACTCTTATGCCAATAATGAATGTTGGTGGAATGCAACTATTTAAAGTATCAAGTAATGATACTGCCGAAAAAATTTTGCCTAAATCTAAAGAGATAAGCATAAGATTAATAGTCATTTATTCAATTTTAACATTTTCATGTGCATTATTTTATAAAGTTTTTGGAATGAATATTTTTGATAGTTTGACTCATTCTATGACTACAATAGCAACAGGAGGTTTTTCAAATTATAATGAATCTATTGGTCATTTTGATAGTGTTTTAATCGAAACTACTTCAATGATATTTGTAATTTTGGGAAGCATACCTTTTATTGCCTATATTAAATTTCTTAATGGAGATAGAAATATATTTTTTTACGATACTCAAATCAAAACTTTTTTTAAAGTAATTTTATTTTCTATAACAATACTGTTTATCTATTTAACATTATTAAATAAAAGTTTCTTAGAAATAAGTTTAAGATCGGTAGCATTTAATGTAATTTCCATTTTATCAGGAACTGGATATGTAACTAAAGATTTTGACCAGTGGGGAAATTTTCCTTTGATATTTTTTTTAATATTAATGTTTATTGGGGGATGTGCTGGATCAACTGCATGTGGTATAAAAATTTTTAGGATTCAATTGCTATATCATTTCTTATCGAATCAATTAAAAAAAATAATTTATCCAAGAGGTGTTTTTGTAATTAAATATGATAAAAATAATATTGATGATAAATTTATGTCTTCAGTTATTTCGTTTGTTTTTTTATATATTGTTATTTTTTTTTTATTAACGGCAATATTGTCTTTAACCGGATTAGATTTTATTACTTCAATTTCTGGTGCTGCAACCTCTATTTCAAACGTAGGGCCAGGACTTGGAGAAATAATCGGACCGAATGGAAATTTCTCATCACTTGAAAATTCATCTAAATGGGCTTTAAGTATGGGTATGATTTTAGGTAGACTTGAGTTGTTTGCTATATTAGTGTTATTTATTCCATCTTTTTGGAGAAAGTTTTAATGATTGAAAAAAAACAAAGCTGGACTGACTCGCTTTTAGTTTACAAAGATATAAGAATGCTAAGAATTTTACTTCTTGGATCTATAAGTGGATTTCCATGGGTATTGATTGCAAGTAGTTTAAGTCTTTGGTTAAAAGAGGAAGGGTTAAGTAGATCAACTATTGGATGGGCAGGTTTAATTTTTGGTGTTTATGCATTTAATTATTTATGGGCACCAATTATTGATAGAATTCAAATACCTTTTTTAACAAAAAAACTAGGCCACAGAAGAGGATGGATAGTTTTAATGCAAATTGCAATTTTACTAAGTTTGTTAGTTTGGAGTTTCATAAATCCAACACAGAATTTAGCTCTATTAATTACCGTTGGATTAATTATTGCAATAGCATCAGCCACTCAAGATATTACTGTTGATGCTTTGAGAATTGAACAAATAAATGCAAATGAAGGAAAAGCAATGGCAGCAGGAGCAGCCATGGCAGTAGTTGGATGGTGGACCGGTTACAAGTTAGGAGGTGTAATTGCTTTATTTACTGCAGAATTTTTTGAAAACATGGGTGTAATTGATTATTGGCAAGCAACTTTTTTAGTTTTAGGAGTTGTAGTAATTTTAATGAATATTGCTTTGATGTTTGTTCATGAACCAATTGAAACAGATAGACAGGCAAAACAAAGAGAAACTGATAAGCTAATTGAAGGAAAACTTGGATCAAGTAATATTATAACTAATTTTATTGCCTACATTACAGGAACTATCGGTGGACCTATCATAAGTTTCTTTAAAAAAAATGGATTTGCTATTGCCGCAGGAATATTAGGATTTGTATTTTTATTTAAAATTGGTGAAGCATTTCTTGGTCGCATGTCTATTGTTTTTTATAAAGAAATTGGATTTTCTAAAGGACAGATTGCTATTTACTCAAAGGGACTTGGTTGGATTACAACTGTTGTTTTCACATTACTAGGTGGGGTTATGGCAATGAGAGCGGGAACAATAAAAACAATGTTCTTTGCTGGAGGATTAATGGCTTTAACAAATCTTCTATTTGCGGTTTTGGCTTGGACAGGAAAATCTGAATTATTATTTGCAATTGCAGTAATAGCGGACGATATTACAGCTGCATTTGCGACTGTAGCATTTGTAGCTTTTATTTCTTTGTTGGTAGATAGAACTTATACAGCAACTCAATATGCATTGCTTGCATCAATAGGAACTGCTGGCAGAACAACCCTTGCTTCATCATCAGGAGCTCTCGTTGATTGGCTGAATGGAGATTGGGGAACTTTTTTTATTTTAACAACAATAATGGTCATTCCTTCTTTAATTTGCTTATGGTTCATAAGAAATAAAATAAAAATTGGTGCAAAGTAATTATTACTCAACATATTCCTGTATAAATATATATGAACAACCTTCAATTAATTCTAAAATTAGCTCTCAAATTATTTACGGTGAAAAATTTAAAGTTTTAAGAAAAATAAAAAGTTTCC
>CACFUH010000024.1 GCA_902569415.1 uncultured Pelagibacteraceae bacterium | reverse complement strand
ACTTTGAACTGAAATATTTTTTTGCACAACCATATCATCATAGCCGTCTACGTCTCCAAAAGTTTTATTTAAAATTTCCTTAGGATCTTCAGAGTAACCTTTAAAGTACTCTTTAAAAGCTTTTGTGACTCTTCTAGGTGTTTCTAATAATCCCTCTCGCGTTGGATCTTCACCAATCCATCTTAAAATTTTTATAAACGCCTCTTCTGCCTCTTTATCTGAGACAGTTTCTACGTTTTTTTGATTTTCATTTTTTACTAATTTCATGACGAGCTTTTATATATATAAATCCTTAATTTTAAAATATTTAATATATTCTCTAATATGTTAGATAAACAATATTATATGTTTAAAAAGAGAGAAAATGTCGCTGATATAGAAGAAGGAAGCTTATTATCGCCCAAATTTGATAATGATGGCCTTATCCCAGTAATTACAACTTGTTCTAAAACTAAAGAAATTCTTATGCATGGTTACATGAATGTGGAAGCTTTAAAATTAACAATAGAAACTAAAGAAGCTCATTATTGGAGTAGATCCAGAAAACAAATTTGGCATAAAGGAAAAACAAGTGGATTTGTACAAAAAATTAAGGAAATAAGAATTGATGATGACCAAGATTCTGTATGGTTAAGTGTTGATATAGGCGATGGTGCAAGTTGTCATGTTGGTTATCGTTCTTGCTTTTACAGATCTGTACCTTTAGGAAAAATTGATAATGCTAGACAAATAGAAATGAAGTTTGAAGAAAAAGAAAAAAAATTTGATCCAAAAAAAGTTTATAAGGATGAACCAAATCCAACAAAGGTTTAATGTCAGATAGACAAAAAAATGTTTTAGGTGAAGATTTAGAAGAATGTTCTAAAGACCCTTTAACAGGTTGGTTTCGAGATGGATGCTGCAATACAGATGAAAATGATCATGGATTGCATACAGTTTGTGTAAAAGTTAATAATGAATTTTTAGAATGGTGCAAAGATGCAGGAAATGATTTAATTACTCCTCACCCTGAATTTGGTTTTCCTGGATTAAAGGATGGAGATAATTGGTGTGTATGTGCTGGATGGGTTGCCAGAGCAATTGAAGCGGGCAAAGGCTGTTCTGTTTATTTAAAAAAAACTCACGAAAATACTCTTAAGGTTGTTTCTATTGAAAAATTAAAAAAATTAGCTATAGACCTCTCCTAATTACATATTTCCATATTTAGGACCACCTCCCCCTTCGGGAGTAACCCAATTAATATTTTGAGAAGGTTCTTTTATATCACAGGTTTTACAGTGGATACAGTTTTGAGAATTTATTATAAACTTTTTTAAATTATTTTCTTCCTGGATTTCATAAACTCCTACGGGACAATATCTTTGTGCGGGTTCATCAAATTTTTCAAGTGTATAACTTATAGGTAAATTATGATCTTTTAATTTTAGATGTACTGGCTGATTGTCAGCATGATTTGTTCCTGTTAGGTACACTGAACTAGTTTTATCAAAAGTTATTACATTGTCTGGTTTTGGGTAATCTATCTTAGGCATTTCATTTGCAGGTTTTAAAGAATCATGGTCAGCATGTTTATGTTTAAGGGTAAATGGTAATTTTCCTCTAAATAAAATTTGATCAATACCAGTAAAAATTATTCCTAAAATTAAACCCCAACTAAAACTTGGTTTAACATTTCTTGCTTCAAATAGTTCTTTGTAGACCCAGCTTTTTTTAAATTTATCTTCATAAGAAGATAAACTTTTATTTTCATTTAAATTTTCGATAATTGTTTCTGCTGCGATCATTCCACTTTTCATTGCAGTATGAGACCCTTTAATTTTTGGCATATTTAATGTACCTGCATCACAGCCTACTAATAATGCGCCCGGCATATACATTTGGGGTAAACTTTGAAGACCACCTTCGATAAGAGCTCGAGCTCCATAAGAAATTCTTTTTCCTCCTTCAATTATTTTTTTTATTGCTGGATGTGTTTTGAATCTTTGAAATTCATCAAAAGGTGATAAATGTGGATTTTGATAATCTAAACCAATTACATAGCCTAAGAAAACCTGCTTATTTTCCGCATGATACACAAAGCTTCCTCCGTAAGTATTATTATCTAATGGCCATCCAGCTGTATGCATTACCATCCCTTCTTCGTGTTTTTCTTCATTTATTTCCCATATTTCTTTAAAACCTATTCCATATTGTTGAGGATCTTTTCCTTTATTTAATTCAAATTTATTAATCAGTTGTTTTCCTAAATGCCCTCTACATCCTTCTGCAAACACAGTTACTTTTGCATGTAATTCCATTCCTGGTTCAAAACTATCTTTCTTATTTCCTTCTTTATCGAGACCCATATCTTGAGTTGCAACTCCTTTAACTGAACCATCATCATTGTATAAAATTTCACTTGCAGGAAAACCTGGAAATATTTCTACACCTAAAGCTTCCGCTTGTTCAGCTAACCATCTACACAAATTTGCTAAACTAATAATATAGTTTTTATGATTTTGTTGAACTTTAGGAAGCAACCAAGTGGGCCAACTTAAGGATTTTGTTTTTCCTAAAAAAAGAAATTTTTCTTTAGTAACTTTGGTTTTAATTGGAGCATTTAATTCTTTCCAGTTAGGAATTAATTCATCTAAGGCTTTAGTTTCAAAAACATTGCCTGACAATATATGTGCACCTACTTCAGATGCTTTTTCTAAAAGGCAGACATTAATATCTGGATTTAACTGCTTTAACTTAATAGCAGTTGAAAGACCTGATGGTCCGCCACCTACGATAACTACATCGTATTCCATCACTTCTCTGGACATAATATTATTTTTTTACAGTATTTGTTATTTTTGTATAGTGTTTAATTTGTTCAATTCTTCTAAAAATTGAGGAAGAGCTTCGAACAAATCAGCTTCTAAGCCATAATCAGCAACACTGAAAATTGGTGCTTCACCATCTTTGTTAATAGCGACAATAATTTTACTTTCTTTCATTCCTGCTAAATGCTGGATAGCTCCAGAAATTCCAACAGCGATATATAAATCTGGTACAACAACTTTTCCTGTTTGTCCCACTTGATGATCATTAGTTATGTATCCTGCGTCAACAGCTGCTCGTGATGCTCCAATTGCAGCATTTAGTTTATCTGCAATAGCAGTAATTAATTTAAAATTATCTCCACTACCCATTCCTCTACCACCAGAAATTACAACTCTAGCAGTTCCAAGTTCAGGTCTATCAGATTTTACTTCTTCTCTTTTAATAAATTTAGTTAAATCCGAAGCCTCAGCTTTTTCAACTTTTACAATTTCAGCAGTTCCTCCAGTTGTTGGGGCTGGATCAAAAGATGTCGGTCTAATTGTTATACATTTTTTTACATCTGTACTTTTTACAGTTGCAAAAGCGTTTCCTGCATAAATTGGTCTTAGGAAAGTATCAGCTGATATTACTTTTATAATATCACTTACTTGAGATGTATCTAATAGTGCTGCAATTCTTGGCATTAAATTTTTACCAAAAGTATTAGCTGAACAAACAATATAAGAATAATTTTCTGAATTTTTAATTACTACTGGAGTAAAATTTTCTGGTAAATAATTTTCATAAATTGCATCATCAATATGAATTACTTTTTTAACATTAGGAATTTCAGATATTGATTTAGCTACTGCTTCACAAGAGTGTCCGATTACTAAAACATGTAAATCCTGATCAATTTGCGATGCAGCTGTAATTGCGTTTAAAGTAAATGGTTTAACCTCCTTATTATTATGTTCTGCTATTAATAGTGCTGACATTATATTACTTTTGCCTCATTTTTTAATTTCTGAACAAGCTCTTCAACACTTGCCACTTTAATTCCAGCTTTTCTCTTTGGTGGTTCTTCAACTTTAATTTGTTCTATTCTTGGTTTTATATCAACGCCTAAATCAGAAGCATTAATTTGCTCTAAAGGCTTTTTCTTTGCTTTCATTATATTTGGCAAAGAAGCATATCTTGGTTCATTTAATCTTAAGTCACACGTTACTATTGAAGGAATAGTTGTTTCTATAGTTTCCAAACCTTCGTCAACTTCTCTGGTTACTTCTAAAGATTTTTCTTTAACTTCTATTTTCGATGCAAAAGTTGCTTGTGGCCAATTAAGTAATGCTGCTAACATTTGACCAGTTTGATTACAATCATCGTCGATTGCTTGTTTTCCCATAAAAACTAAATCTGGTTTTTCTTTTTCTACAATTTTTTGTAAAATTTTTGAAACAGCTAACGGCTCAACTATTCCATCTGTCTTAACATGAATCCCTTTGTCTGCTCCAACAGCTAAAGCTTTTCTAACTGTCTCTTGTGCTTTATCTTCACCAATTGTTACAGCTACAACTTCTTTAGCTTTACCAGATTCTTTTATTTTTACAGCCTCTTCAATTGCATTGTCATCTGGAGGATTAGTTGACATTTTGACATTGTCTGTAACAACGCCAGTTCCATCCTCTTTAACTCTTACTTGAACGTTGTAATCAATAACTCTTTTAACTGCGACTAGTATTTTCATTATGCTCTCAATAAATCGTTTTTTGGATCGTAAGGACTTTCATCTAAAATAGTAGCATCATACATTTTACCGAGAATATCAATTTTCAATTTTTGTCCTGTTGTCGCAACTTCAGGCTTAACCATTCCTAAGGCAATCGATTTATTTAATCTAAATCCAAAATCACCACCTGTAGCTCTTCCAACAACTTTTCCATTATCATATATAGGATTGTTACCGAGAACATCAGCGTCAGTAACATTGTGAACCTCAAGTGTTACAAGTTTATTATTGAAACCTTTTTCTCTCCATTTGTTTAAAGCTTCTAAACCAATAAATTTTCCTTTATTTGGGTGTATAAATCTATCCAAACCTGATTCGTATGGAGAGTATTCAATAGAAAGTTCAGTGCCAACTAGTTTATAGGATTTTTCAACTCTTAAACTGTTCATTGCTCTAATTCCATAAGGCTTTAGGCCTAAATCTTTTCCAGCTTCCATAAGTTTATCAAAAATATGATTTTGATATTCAATTTGATGATGTAGTTCCCATCCTAATTCTCCAACAAAATTTACTCTCATTGCAGTACATGGAGCATAGCCAATATCAACTTGCTTAGAACTTAACCATTTAAAATTTTCATTTGAAAAATCATCTTTTGAAACTCTTTGCATTAATTCTCTTGCTTTTGGTCCTGAAACTACTAGAACACCAACACTATTAGTTAAGTTTTCAAATTGTACACTTCCATCTTTAGGCATCCATTTTAATATCCAGTCATGATCTAATCTTTGAAATGCTCCAGCTGATACTAGATAAAAACTATTTTCAGCTTCTTTCATTATTGTAAATTCTGAATGAACTCCACCTTTTGTATTTAGTGCGTGGCATAAATTAATTCTTCCAATTTTTTTTGGAAGTTTATTTGCAACTAAATAATCTAAGAATTCTTCTGCTCCTGGTCCTTTTATTCTACATTTTGCAAAAGCAGACATGTCAAGTAAACCCACGTTTTCCTTCACATTTTTGCACTCTTTTTCTATTGCTTCAAACCACTTTGATCTTCTAAATGACCAGTCATCTTTTTGTTCCATTCCATCAGTTGCAAAAAAATTTGGTCTCTCCCATCCAAATTTTTGACCAAACACAGCTCCAAGATTTTTCATTCTTTCATAACAAGGTGCGGTTCTTAAAGGTCTGGCTGCTGGTCTTTCTTCGTCTGGAAAATGAGTTATAAAAACATGACTGTAAGCTTCCTCGTTCTTTTCTTTCAAATAAGTTTTTGAACAGTAATCACCATATCTTCTTGGTTCAACACCTAGCATGTCAACAGTTGGTTCACCATCCACTATCCATTCTGCTAATTGCCAACCCGCACCACCTGCTGCAGTTATACCAAAGCTATGACCTTCGTTAATCCAAAAATTTTTTAATCCCCAAGCTGGGCCAACAATTGGATTTCCATCTGGAGTATAACAAATTGCACCATTGTAAACTTTTTTAACTCCAACTTCACCAAAAGCTGGAACTCTGTGTATTGCACCTTCAATATGCGGTGCAAGTCTATCTAAATCTTCTTGAAAAAGTTCGTATTCTGAATCTTTTGATGGTCCATCAACATAACAAGCTGGAGCTCCATCTTCGTACGGTCCTAATATTAATCCACCTGCTTCTTCTCTCATATACCATCTGCTATCACTATCTCTTAAAACTCCCATTTCAGGCAAACCCTCTTTTTTTCTTTTTTGAATTTCTGGGTGAGGTTCAGTTACAATATATTGATGTTCAACAGGTATAACTGGAATATCTAATCCAACCATTTTTCCAGTTTGTCTAGCAAAGTTTCCTGAACAAGAAATAATATGTTCACATTCAATTGTTCCTTTGTCAGTTTCTACTACCCATCCATCTTTTGTTTGTTTCATTCCAACAACAGTAGTATTTCTATAAATTTCAGCCCCTCTATTTCTTGCGCCCGTGGCAAGTGCTTGTGTTAAATCTGCAGGCTGAATATATCCATCTTCAGGATGTTGTATTGCTCCAACAAGATCTGTGGTATTGCATAAAGGCCAAATTTCTTTTACTTGATCAGGTGATAAAAATTTCACATCAACACCTATCGTCTGCGCTACACCAGCATACTGGTGGTATTCATCCATTCGATCTTTGGTGCTTGCCAGCCTAATGTTAGACACAACGCTAAATCCAACATTTTGTCCTGTTTCTTTTTCTAAAGTTTTATAGAAGTCGACAGCATATTTATGAAGCTGTCCAACTGAATAACTCATATTAAATAATGGAAGCAATCCTGCTGCATGCCAAGTAGAACCTGAGGTTAATTCTTTTCTTTCAACTAAAACTACATCTGACCAACCTTTTTTTGCTAAATGATAGAGTGCACTTACTCCTACTACTCCACCACCTACAACAACAACTTTAGTTTTAGATTTCATAAAAGCGATTCCTACTAAATTTTTTTTACTACTTAAACAAAAATCTATCTTATATTGACGAACCTAAAGATACAGGCTGAGAAACTGCTGTCGTTAACCAACAATCTTTTAGGGGTCCTTCCAAATTATATTTCTCTACCATCCACCTGAATTTATAGTAGTTTTTCTCTTCACCCAAGATGGTTACCTCATAAGAAGCTAGAGATTCTGTCGTTTTTACTTCAACAATATTATGATCGATATGATTTAAGAGCATCTTATATGACTTGCTGCTCAATAAAGTTTTGA
>CACFUH010000023.1 GCA_902569415.1 uncultured Pelagibacteraceae bacterium | reverse complement strand
TTTCAGATAAGTCATCTTTTTCCAAATTTCTAATTTCCGCTTTTGATTTTTCTATTTTTAATTCTATTTTTCTTATTTTCTTTTGTTTTTTTCTTACATTGAAATGAAGGTCTCTATAATCTTCAGCAAATAAGTTATAATCTTCCTCGGTTTTTTGAAGTTTTTTAACCAGCGCAAAAGTTCCAAGCGCGTTTTCAAAATGTTCCTCAAAAATATCTAATTTATCATTGGGAAGATCTGAGGGAACCAGCTGCTCAAAACTTTTTATAGCAGCTGTGATTTTTTGCTCATCATTGTTATAAATATCAAATTTATATTCTTGTAAACAATGTTGAAGCTTAGGATTCATTGGAGGTGGGGCCACATGAGATGTTAAGTATGTTCTAGCAGGTAAATAGTTTACTAAACTTGGATAAAAACCTACAATCGCAAGTCCGATTAATTGTAATACTATGAAAGGAACAACGCCTTTCCAAATATTTAAGGTTGTAATAAATTTCGGTGCAACACCTTTTAAATAAAATAAAGCAAAACCAAAAGGGGGAGTTAAAAAAGAAGTTTGTAAATTTACCCCAATCATTACACCTAACCAAATTGCACTAACATTAGCTCCTGTTTCAGCTAATAATATTGGTGCAATAATAGGAACAACTACTACTGCAATTTCTATGAAATCAAGGAAAAAACCTAAAAGAAAAATTACTATCATGACAACAATAAATTGAGTCCAAAATCCACCTGGCAAATCTTGTAAAAAATCTCTTACTAATTCTTCACCTCCAAAAGCCCTGAACCCTGAAGTTAACATTGCTGCACCTAAAAGAATTATAAATACCATCGAAGTAGTTACACAAGTTTCAGTAACAACTTCTTTTAAAACGTTATCAACTTTATAAGATCTCCAAAAGCTCCAAATTATACCTATTAAAAAGATTAAAGTAAAAAAACCTGTTATTAAAATTGCAGTTAAGTTTCTGGTTTCTATGGCTTTAATATTTAAATTATAATTATTTGAAATATAAAAAATTGGAATTAAAGCTATAACTGTTATTAGCAAAGGATAATATGCATCTTTTTTTCCTTGATGTAGACGATACCCAGCCATTATAGTCGCTCCTATTGCACCAATAGAACCAGCTTGGTTCACTGTTGCTATTCCCATTAATATAGATCCAAGAACTGCAAATATTAATGCGAGTGGTGGAATTATTACCATTATAACTTTCATCCAAAATTTAAAATCAAATTGACCTTTAAATGGAACAGGAGGAGCTGCTCTAGGATTTAACCTTGCATATACAAATACATACAACATATACAAACCAACTAATACTAATCCAGGCAATAACGCTCCAAGAAACATATCGCCAGCACTAGTAGAGCCTACTCTAAACTCACCAGGCATATTAAATTCTCCTGTTATTAATTTATAATCTGCCTGCCTCATGGTATTTGCCACATCGGCAGCGCTAGCTAATTGGTCGGCAATAATAATTAAAACAATTGATGGAGGAATTATTTGACCAAGTGTTCCGGATGAACAAACAATTCCACTTGCAAGGCTTCTATCATATTTATTATTCAACATAGTGGGCAATGAAATTAAACCCATTGCAATTACAGTTGCTCCAACTATTCCTGTAGTTGCTGCAAGTAATGCTCCAACAAAAATTACTGAAATTCCAAGTCCTCCAGGGATAGGACCAAACAATTGACCCATAGTTACCAAAAGATCTTCTGCAATTTTGGATTTTTGCAACATAATCCCCATAAAAATAAACAAAGGTATTGCAATTAAAGTATCAGTTTCTACATCCCAATAATTACTCCTGAAATTTGTAATCCCTGCTGTTAACCATTCTATTGGTCCATCAGTTGCATAATATGCACCTGCATCCCCTTCAAAAAGATATCCAAAGAAAGCTGCAGCACCTATTGAAATAATAGCTGAACCTGGTAATGCAAAAGCAACAGGAAAGCCTGATGCCAATGCCACTATCATAATTAAAACAAGTAAAGATAAAAATAAATGTTCCATAGTTTAACTTTTTAAAAGTTTATAACTGCTACCCATAAAATAACTTGTAAATTGAATTAACATAGTGACGCCAAATACAGCTAAATAAACTGCCATTAGGTAAAGTAAATACAATCCATTGGATCCTTGTTGCGTAATTTCAAAAGAAATAACAGGACCATTAATAATACTTGCTTTACCACCCATTCCTAAAAATAAAACGATAAGACATAGTGGAATTCCTAACAGCAAAGATCCCATTGAATTTGTCCAGGCTTTTTTTCGTTCACTAAAGCCAGTGTATAAAACATCAACTCTCACATGGCCTTCATGCATTAATGCATATGCACTAGCAAAAAGATAAAGGGCAGAGTACCAAAAACGAACTAAATCTCCCTGAAAAGCTTGTTCATACTCAAATATGAATCTTGATACTACAATAAAAAATTCACTAGCAACAACTAAAACAGCTAACCAAATAAAACCTACTGTTCTTGTAAAATAACCAATTACAAATGAAATTAATATTAAAGGAAAATGAACAAAAGTAATTCTAAAGGCTGGAATAACTAATTTAATTTTTAAAGTTTCGCCAAAAATTGGTTCAACTAATTTCTCTACAACCATAAATGAAACTATTAAATCTGCGATTCCAACAATTAAAACTGCCCAAAAAGATGAACGAATAATATAAGCTGTGAATTTAGTAAGAATTTCTGAGTCAGTTTCTAAAGTTTGTTTAATAGATCTAAATACATAAAAAATTGCTAACAATATTGAAGCAAAATACAAAAATAATTGTATATATGCTGTTGTTAATAATGAACCTTCTAAAGGATTACTTAATTTTTTAAATCCAAATAAACCATAATGTGAAAATAATTTTTTAACACCAGGCCATTCAAACCAAACGGTTAAAACATTGTTAATTAGGAAAATAAAAGTAATAGCTAATAACGAATAACTAAATATTCTAATAATTATAGGTAAATTACTTTTTGAAACCATAAAATAAAAATTTTTGTCTTATTAAAAAAGGGCCCTAAAAAGGGCCCTTAATTTTTAATATTATCAAACTTTAAGTATTATAGTCCTAAAGCTCTGTTTCTTTGAGCAATGTATGGTGAGTCTGATAAGTTTGTCCAAGCACCAATCTCTTTACGAGCTTTAACAAAAGCTTTATGCGTTCTAGCAGCAAGATCGCTGTGTTGCTGAACTTCATCATAAACTTCAGCAGCGCCTTTAGCGAAAGCATCATAAACTTTGTCATTAAACTTCTCAAGTTTAACACCATGATCGTTTATTAAACGACCTAATGCTGCACCATTTTTAGCATTATACTCAGCCATAGTGATTTCATCAGCCCAAGCACAAGCAGTTTTAATAATCATTTGGTCTGATTTTGTTAAACCAGTAAACCAAGATTTATTAACACCACATGCTAACATCGAACCAGGTTCGTGCATACCAGGATAATAATAGTATTTAGCAGCTTCATGGAACTTCATAGCCTCGTCATTCCAAGGACCTACCCATTCAGTTGCATCGATTGCACCTGACACAAGGTTTTCATAAATTTGTCCACCAGGAAGTGAAATTGGAGAACCACCAAGTTTTCCAAGTACTTGTCCCCCTAATCCAGGCATACGCATTTTTAAACCTTTAAGGTCGTTAGCTGATCTAATTTTTTTGTTAAACCAACCACCCATTTGAACTCCAGTATTACCAGCTATGAAACTTTGAGTACCGAAGTCATCAGTTAGCTCATCCCAAAGCGCTTGTCCTCCACCATGGTGAATCCAAGCATTGATTTCAGAATATGTGAAACCAAATGGGCATGCTGTAAAATATCCAAATGCTGGGTGTTTTTTAACCCAATAGTAGTCTGCACCGTGATACATTTGTGAGTTACCAGAGGCAACTTCATCAAATGAGTCAAATGCTTTAACTCTTTCATTTGCAGCGTAATAAGTAACTTGTATTCTTCCGTCACTCATATCGCTTAGTCTTTTTGCAAGTCTTTGTGCACCAGTTCCTAGACCAGGAAAATCTCTTGGCCAAGTAGCTACCATCGCAGCTTCTACTCTTTCAGCAGCAACTGCTGGAGCAGCTAAAGATGATGCAGCAACAGCAGCAACACCAGTTGCAGCAGCAGCTTTAAAGAACTTACGTCTTGAAGGTGATTTATTTACCTTCAATGATTTTTTTTCTTTAATCATATTTTTCCCTCTTATTAGTTAATTAACTGATATTATTTAAGCATATAACTTCGAAAGAGTCATAAAAAAAATACCCAAAATGAACTTAATTACAATTATAGATTGTATATTTAGTTTAGATCGAAAATTTTTCCTGGATTCATTATATTGTTAGGATCCATACTTCTCTTAATAGATTTCATTGCTGGCAGGTTATCTGGGTGTTGTTTTAATAAATAATGTTTTTTTTGTAAACCAATACCATGTTCTCCTGTAATTGTTCCTTCTAATTCTAAAGCTTTTTTGAATAAGTTTATCACTATAGTCTCTTATTAGTTTTTGTTTTTCTTCATCTTTAGGATCATACAAAATAATAGAGTGAAAATTACCATCACCAACATGACCAACCATTGGTGCTATTAGGCCATTTTCTTTAACATGTTTTTCCGCCCAAGAAACACATTCTACAAGCTTTGAAATAGGAACACATATGTCTGTAGAATACACTTTCATATTATTACCTAGAGCTTTAACTGAATAATAAACATCATGTCTTGCTTTCCACAATTTATTTCTTTCTTCAATAGACTCGGCCCACTTAAAATCACTGCCTCCATTATTTTTAGATAACTCTTCAACAAGTTTTATTGTTTCTTTATTTGACGTTTCACTACCATGAAATTCAAAAAAAAGAGTTGGAGAAGCTTTGACATTTTCTAGTTTTGAATATTTAATACTTATTTCCATTTGATCTTTGTTTAACATTTCAATTCTTGCAACATTTAATCCGTATTGGATTACTTCTTGAGAAGTTAAAACTGCTGAATCTAAATCAGGAAAATAACAAACCGCACTCATAATATTTTCTGGAATTGGAGATAATCTTAACTGTACTTCAGTTATAATTCCTAGTGTTCCTTCTGAACCAATAAATAGATTGGTTAAATTATATCCCGCGGAAGATTTCTTTGCCCTGCCTCCTGTTTTAACTATATCTCCATTTGCTAAAACTACAGTTAAGCCTGATACCACTGTTCTCATTGTTCCATACTTAACTGCCATCGTACCAGATGCTGAGGTAGAAGCCATTCCACCCAATGCAGCATCTGCGCCTGGGTCGATTGGAAAAAAAACTCCATCCTCTCTTAAATACTCATTTAGCTGTTTTCTTGTAACATTTGCTTGAACCCTACAATCAAAATCAGCTGCATTAACACTTAAAACTTTATTCATTTTTTCTAAAGAAATTGTAATTCCATTTTCATTGCCGACTACATTTCCTTCAAGAGAAGTTCCTGTTCCAAAAGGTACAACAGGAATTTTATGTTCATTACATAATTTCAATATTTTTGAAACTTCATCATTTGTTTCTGGAAAAACTACTGCTTGAGATAAAATTGGATCATATGTATCTTCACCACGAGCATAATTTGCTCTTGTAGACTCAGACATTGAAAATCTACCATTAAATATACTTTTTAATTCTTTTTGTATCTGTTCGTTCATTTTTTTAAATAATTTTAAATTATATAATAAATTATACTATATTAACTTAACATTTTTTTGATATTTTCAAGTGCCTTAGAAATGTTGTCTTGGGAAGCCGCAAAGCTAAATCGCACATAATCTATGGCTTTTTTTCCAAAAGATGTACCTGGCACAATTGCTACCCCTGCTTCATGTAAACATTTTTTTGCAAACTCTTTTCCATCCATTCCAGTTCCTTTAACATTTGGAAAAGCATAAAATGCTCCACCTGGTAAACTGCAATCAATTCCCTTAATACTGTTAAGTCCATCAAAAATTAATTTTCTTCTTTTAGTAAATTTTTCCATCATAAAATTTAAGGAGTCATCTGGGCCATCAAGTGCTGCTATTGCTCCATATTGGATTGCTGCATTTACACACGAGTGGTTATTAACACAAAATTTAATAACATGTTCCACAAGATTTTCTGGCCATACTGACCATCCTAGCCGCCAGCCTGTCATTGAATAAGCTTTACTCCAACCATCAAGTACGATTAATCGATCATATAAATGTGGGTAATTAAAAAAAGTTGGCATTTTTTTTTCATCAAAAATTTGTCTGCTATAAATTTCATCACTCAAAATTGCAACATTTGGAAATTTTTTTAAACCCTCTGCTAATTGATCTATTTTATTTTTTTCTGTGAAAGCACCTGTTGGATTATTTGGATTATTTAATATTATTAATCGGGTGTTTTCGTTTATTAGTGATAAAATTTTTTCTGGATTAATTGAAAAATCTTTGTTTTCTAACATATTTATTGGGACTGCTTTTGCTCCAGTATAATTAATCATCGACTCATATATTGGAAAACCTGGATCAGGATAAATAATTTCTGCTCCAGGCTCACCAAACAAAGTTATTGCATAGTACATAGTTGGTTTGCCTCCAGGCATTATAATTACTCTTTCAGGATCAATTTCTTTATTGTAAAGTTTTTTAATTTTTCTGGTCACTGCTTCTCTACATTCAATAATTCCATTTGGTAAAACATATCCATGATGACCTTCGTCTAGAGCTTTTTTTGTTGCATCTACTGCATGTTTTGGTGATTTAAAATCTGGCTGTCCTAAACTTAAGTGAATTATTTTTTTTCCATCTGCTTCTAATTTTTTTGCTTCTGCTAAAATTTTAAAAGCTGACTCTGTACCTAGTTTTTCAAGGTTTTTTGCAAGTTTCATAATTATTATTTTTTAAAAATAATTTTTGAACTATTTAATTCTTTTAAATTTTTACAACCCATCAGTAACATATTTCTCTCAATTTCTTTTTGCATATTTTGCAATGCACGTTCCACACCTGCTTGACCTCCAGATGCAAGAGAAAATAAAAACATTTTTCCAAAACTACAAGCTTTGGCGCCTGCTGCAATCGCTTTTAAAACATGAGTTCCTCTTCTAACTCCACCATCTAATATAATTTCTAATTTATCGCCAACTGCATCTGAAATTTCTTTAAGCTGGTCGAATGGAGATCTTGATCCATCTAATTGTCTTCCGCCGTGATTTGAAAGAAATATTGCAGTACAGCCTATATCGATTGCTTTTTTTGCATCTTCAACTGACATGACTCCTTTTAAAGCAAATGGACCATTCCATTTTTTTATACAGTATTCTGCATCCTGCCAATTCATTCCTGGATCGTACTGTTCGTTAACATATTCTATAACTGATTTAGTTATATTAGTTCCTTTATCAGTTTTATGTTTAACGTTTGAAAGCTCAAATTTTTTATTTGTTAAATAATTAAATACCCAACCTGGTTTTGCAGCAAATTCAAATAAACTTTTGATTGTAAGTTTTGGGGGAGTAGTAAAACCTGTTCTATGATCTCTCTCTCTGTTGCCAGCAACTATTGTATCAACTGTTAAACACAAACCATCAAATTTTGCTTTTTTACATCTATCAATTAAATCGTCTGTAATAGATTTATCTTTATGAATATAAAGTTGAAATAGTTTTGGACCACTTGAAACATTTGCAATCTCTTCAATGGATGATGTGGCCATAGTAGACATGCCATACATTGTTCCTAATTTTTCAGCTGCTCTTGCTGAGGCTCTATCTCCTTCTGGATCGTACAATCTTTGCATAGCCGTAGGAGATAAAAAAATTGGCATACTTATTTTTCTTCCAAAAATTTCTGTTGAAATATCTGGTTTTTCACCACCAGCTAAAACGTTTGGAATTAAATCACACTGATTAAAAGATTCTGTATTTCTTTTTAGAGTTATCTCATCATCTGCACCTCCATCAATATAATGAAAAATTGGGGATGGTAATTTTTTTTTTGCTAATTTTCTGAAATCTTCAAAATTGTGACAATCATTTAGATTCATGGTTTTCTAAACCTTAAATTACTTCTATTTAAATCGCTTATCTTTTTACAACCCATAAGTTTCATATCCCTCTCCAGTTCAGCCCTGTACTGTCCTAAAGCTCTTTCAACGCCAGCTTGACCAGCTGCTGCTAGTGCATAAAGATATAATCTTCCACCAGAACATGCTTTGGCACCAATAGATAAAGCCTTAAGCATATGAGTTCCTCTTTGGAATCCTCCTTCACAAATAACATCTATCTTATCGCCAACTGCATCTACAATTTCTGCTAATTGATCAAATGGAGATCTTGATCCATCAAGTTGTCTCCCTCCATGATTTGAAACCATTATTCCTGAACATCCAATATCAACTGCTTTTTTGGCATCTTCGACACTCATCACTCCTTTAAGTGCGAAATGGCCTCCCCATTGCGAACATAATTTTTCAGCATCATTCCAGTTCATAGATTGGTCCAACATAGTAGAAAAATAATTACCAATAGAAGTGTTCGTGCTAGTACCTTCTTTTACATAATCTTGAAGATGTGGTAATTCAAATTTACCCTTTGTTAAATAGTTTATTCCCCACATTGGTCTTGTAGCAAAACTATACAAACTTGATAATGTAAGTTTAGGAGGAGATGTAAACCCAGTCCTAAGATCTCTTTCACGATTTCCTCCCGTTATTGTATCTACTGTTAAAGCCAAAACATCAAACTTTGCTGCCTTTGCTCTTTCCAAACAAGAATCATTTAAACCTCTATCTTTGTGAAAATAGAATTGAAACATTTTTGGAGTATCAATTAATGAAGATATCTCTTCAACACTTACAGTAGCTAATGCCGAAACTCCAAACATTGTATTAAATTTCTGAGCTGCTTTTCCTACCGCTCTTTCTCCATCATAATGAAAAAGTCTTTGTAAAGCTGTTGGCGCACAATAAAATGGAAGATCTAATTTTTTTCCAAATATTGTAGTTGATAAATCTATATTTTCTACACCTCTTAATACATTTGGAACTAAATCTACATCGTCAAATGAACTTGTATTTCTACGATAGGTAATTTCATCATCAGCTGCCCCATCGATATAATGAAATATAGGTGAAGGTAATTTTTTTTGAGCTAATTTTCTAAAGTCATTAAAATTATGACAATCTTTAAGTTTCATTTGTTTAATTTAAAACGATTTGACAAAATTAAACATATAACTATTTGCCCCAGGATTTTTATCTCCTAAGCTAGCATTAGATATGTGATTATAGGAAAAGCCTAGTTCACTATTAGAAAAAATATCTAATGAAAATTGAAGTTCGCTCTTAAACTCAATTGTATGTCCTAAATCTTTTCCATCTCCTTGACTATATACTCCTGGAGTAAAGGATGGTGTAAAATCTAATTTACCTAAATTATATTGTGCTTGAATCCCGGTGTAAGCATATGCAGCATTATTTTCTGTAAGAAAAAATCCTGTTACAGGTGATATTGTTCCTAAAAAACTATCTCTAATTAAATTTTCATTCTGATGTTGAAATCCAAATAATGCAGCTCTTTGTCCGTCATCACTAAAATCAAACATTCCAGTATAAAAATTTAATGAGTGTTCATTAAAATTTTCTTTCTTTTCTTCACT
>CACFUH010000022.1 GCA_902569415.1 uncultured Pelagibacteraceae bacterium | reverse complement strand
AGAATATAAATCAAAAAAACTTAAACATGGAAAACATCCCATGTTTGCTAGCTATAAAATAGCAGAATGGATTGTAGATGTAGATGAAGATGTTATACCTTTCAAATTTTATGCAGAAATTCAAAAAGATATAGTCACAGGAATTCGTTTTGATGAACATCCTGATTATTATGGTTTAGAAGGAGGTGTGACAGAACATAATAAATGGAGAATAAAACCTCAAATAGGGGTAGCAAGAACGCATGATCCTGAAGCAATGAAATTAAAAAAATTTATCATTAAAAAATATAATTATGAAGATATGAAAATAATTAATCCTGAATTATGGGTTTAAATTTATTTTCCTAAACCACCAATTTTATAATACTTAGCTCTTGATTTTGTTCTAAACCACCAAGATCTCATACCTGTTAAAGAATATCCCTGAAGCCTACAATCAACCCAAACTATCTCTTCTACGAATTGATCTAGAGTAGGTCCGGTCTCCATTGAAGCTTTACAAGCTTTCAAAGAATTAATTAAACTATCATATGTATGTTTTAAATCTTTTTCGTCAAGTTCTGCTACTCGATTTTTAAAAAATTCTATTTCCGAAGGTCCGAGAGCCATATTAAAAAAAGTTATTAATTAAAAAAACTAATACTGCTAAAATTATACTACCAATTAATCCAGGAGCAAACAAACTTAAAAAGGCTGCTATTGGCATTAAAACCCATAAAAAAAATGGGGATAATTTTAAAAAAATAATTGCAGCTATACATAGCCACCACCAAGTCACAATCATTATGTTGTTTCTTGTTGCATAATAACTTTGTGTTAAAACTCCATATGTCCATCCAATTGCAAAAAAAGCTACAACAACCCAAGCAAAAGTGTTTAAATTTAAAAAATCTTCCATCTAATTAATATTCTATATTTTTTTTAATTTTAAAGAAACCATATATGTATATGCCAGAAGTTAAAAAATTAATTGGCATCCAAATTTCTCTGGTTAAATGTACTGGAACAATAGGATTATATAAAATTAAGATTAATGCAAAAATAATTGAAATTTCGTTAACTCCTCCTGCTCCTTTATAACTATGATAAATGATAAAAGCCGCTGTAACACTAACAATAAGTCTAAGCAGAGTATAAAAACCATATGGAAAAGAAACTAAAGGCGCAATTATTAATAAAATAGCTGGTATCAAAAGAAATAATGCTAATGAATTTTTATTCATTGCTTTTAATAAAGTTTTTTACATCATCAGTATTATTTTTTAATACTTGAAAATTCTCATTTTTATCAAGCACATGCTGAAGTTCTTTTGGTAAATTTTCATGTTTATTTATTGCATTATTTATAGCATCTGGAAATTTACATGGATGTGCTGTTGATAAAACTACACAATCATTAAAAGATAGTTTTTTTGCAGCCCCTACTCCAACCGCTGTATGAGGATCCAATATGATATTATTTTCTTCATAATTTTTTTTAATAATATCTAATGTTTCTTGTTCATTACAACTTTCAGATAAAAAATCCTTTTGAATTATATCTAAATTATTCTTTTCAATTTGATAAGAATTTTGCTTAACTTTTTTCATAATTTCTGCTGTTTTTTCAGAGTCAGAATTATTTATATAGTAAATTAATCTTTCAAAGTTACTTGCTAATTGAATATCCATACTAGGTGACAATGTTTCTTTAACTTCTTTTGAAACATAATCTCCTTTTGAAATCGCTCTATGCAAAATATCATTTTCGTTTGTTGCAACAATTAGTTTATCAATTGGTAATCCCATTTTCTTTGCAAGATAGCCCGCAAAAACATCACCGAAGTTTCCTGTAGGAACAGAAAATGAAATAATTTCTTTTCCAAATTTAAAATATGAGTAAAAATAATATACCGCTTGAGCAATAATTCTTGCCCAATTTATTGAGTTCACACCTGACATATTTATTGATTTAGAAAACTCTAGATCAGAAAACATACTTTTAACTATGTTTTGGCAATCATCAAAGTTTCCATCAATTGCAATATTAAATACATTATTATCTTCAACAGTAGTCATTATTTTTCTTTGAACAGAAGAAATTCTATTATTTGGATGTAAGACAAATATATTTAAATTGGCTTTTCCTTTGATAGCATCAATAGCTGCCGCACCAGTATCTCCTGAAGTTGCAACAACTATGTTTATTTTTTTATCATTTTTACTTAGATAATAATCATATAAATTACCAATGAATTGCATTGCGATATCTTTAAATGCCAATGTTGGACCGTGAAATAATTCTAATAATTTTGTTTCTCCAACATTTGAAAGTTTAACCACTTCTTTTTCTCTAAATGTTGAATATGATTTTTTAATTAAAGATGAAAGTTCTTCTCTTGAGATAAAATCTCCTGAAAATTGGCTTATTATTTCAGTAGATAATTCATTATAATTTAAGTTTTTGAGTTTTGATAGTTCTGCTGAGTTAAATTTTTTTATCGATTTTGGAACATAAAGACCCCCATCATCAGCAAGTCCTTTTAGAAAAACTTCTCCAAAACTGTATTCTTTTTCTTTACTTCTTGTGCTTATATATTTCATCTAGGGTATTCAAAAAACACTCTAGCGTAATTTTTATGAGGCGCAATCCTTAAATTAAACTGTCGATTAAGAATAATACAAAAATTAAAAATAAATATAAAATCGAATATCCAAAGACTTTTTTTGCTTTATTTAAATCAAATTTATCTTTTTTAAATTTATATAGATCGTAACAGATGTAATTATAATAAACTGTAAGTGCTAAAGAACTGACAAGAAACATTTTGCCAGTAAAACCTATGATATATGGCAATATAATCACGGGCAGCATAAACAAAGAATAAACAAATATTTTTTTCTTTGTTTCTTCAATGCCATTTGTAATTGGAAGCATTGGAATTTTTGCCTTAGAATAATCATCAGCTTTATAAAGGCTTAAGGCCCAAAAATGTGATGGTGTCCAATAAAATATAATTAAGAAAAATGTAATAGGTTCTATCGTTAAAGAATTTGTTGCAATGGTCCAGCCTATAACTGGAGGCAAGGCTCCTGAAGCTCCTCCAATAACGATGTTCTGAGGTGTTTTTCTCTTTAACCAAATCGTGTAAACAAAAAGATAAAATGAAATAGTTACTAATAATAAAAATGCCGACAAGAGATTTGAAAAATAATAAAGTCCACAAACTGAAATAATTGATAGAGCCACACCAAATATTAAAGCGTGATCTCTATTGATTTTTCCAGTTGGTATTGGTCTAAGACAAGTTCTTGTCATTAGTTTATCCAAATCAGCCTCATACCACATATTAAGTGCTCCAGCTGCGCCTGCTCCTATGGTAACAAAGAAAATACTTATTAATGAATCAAATAAAGGAATCGTAGTTTGTGAAGTTAATAATCCAACAGCACAAGTAAATATAACCAAAGACATAACCCTTGGTTTCATTAATAATAATAAAGATTTTAAATAAGATGAAGTATTTAAAAATACTGAGCTTTTATTTTTTGAAGTAACAGTGGTCAAAACTAATCTACATTCAGACTAACAAATACAACTAATAAAATTACACCAATAATAAGAATATGATTGCCTAAATCAAAAATTCCTAATTTTGAATTTTTCTTATCAATTAATCTTCTACTTAGTGGAAGGTTGTCGTAAGGATTAATTTTTATTTCTGAATTTTGTTCTTCTTTTTCATTTTCTACTTTTACTGAAAATCCAAACCACGTTAGATAAATAAATAATAAGAAAAAAATTAAAAAACCAGCTAATATAGTATATCCATCCATTAATTATTATCCTCCCGCCACAAAATAAAAAAGTCTAGTAAAAACTGTATATTCAAATTCTGCAACCATTAGGAATATAAAACAGGCAATCGCGGTCATTGGCCACAATAGAACATTAACTAAAGCATATCTTTCCCAATATAAATGCATAAAAAAGGCCATAATTAATCCTGCTTTTAAAAACATAAAAAATAAAATCAAAGACCATCTAAGCATTCCTTGGAATTGATACCAATCAACCATGTATGAAAAAAAACTTAGAACGAATAATAGGCCCCATATCCAAAGATATATTCCAATCTTATGCGTTGTTGTTTGTTCTTGTTTTTTTGTTTTTTCCATATTCTAATTTACCATAAATAAAAGAATGCAAAAATAAATACCCATACCAAATCTACAAAGTGCCAATATAAACCAAGAATTTCAATTTCAACATAGTCACCTTTTATTGATGTAAACCAACCTCTTTTGCCTTCATCGTAATGACCTGCAAAAGTTTTGTAAGCATAAATGAAAAGAAAAATTACACCTATTGAAACGTGAGTGCCGTGAAATCCAGTTATCATGAAGAAAAAAGATCCAAATTGTGGTGCACCAAAAGGGTTTTCCCAAGGTCTTACACCTTCATGAATTAATTTACCCCATTCAAAGGCTTGCATACCAACAAAAGTAAGTCCCCCAATAGCTGTGGCTAATATAAGCCATCCACACATTTTTTTATTTTTTTCATATCCATATTTTACTGCAAGAGCCATCGTTCCACTGCTTGTGATTAAAACAAATGTCATGATTGCAATAAGTAATAAAGGAACATCTACACCAAATACATGTAGTCCAAAAACTTCACTCGGATTTGGCCAATCAATTAAAGTTGATCCTCTACCTTTCATGTATGAAATTAAAAAACAGCTAAATATAAATGTATCACTTAACAAAAAGATCCACATCATTGCTTTTCCCCAATGAACGCCTTTAAACATGGTTTGATCAGAACCAGTGTCCTTTGCCATTCCTTTAAAACCAGGTTTAAAATCGTAGCCTTCTATTTTAATATCAGACATATTTTTATATTTATGTTTTTTCTACTTTTGTATCTGTAACTTCACTTGGTGGTGTAGTTTGAGTTATAAAGTCTTCCTTTGCTCCAGGAACACTGAAATCGTAAGCCCATCTATGAACTACTGGTAGTCTATCACCCCAGTTTCCATGCTCTGGAGGTACCGACGGAGTTAACCATTCTAGTGAACAAGCTTGCCAAGGATTATGTCCTGCTGGTTTACCTGTCTTTAAAGTTTTAATAATATTGTAGATTAAAATAAATTGTGCAGCACCAACTATAAATGCTGCTATACTTATAAATTCATTCATTCCAACAGCCGATGTTACATATGGACTATCGTACATTTCAAAATATCTTCTAGGTACTCCAATAAATCCTAAATAGTGCATAGGGAAATAAATCGAATAAGCGCCTAAAAAAGTTAACCAGAAGTGCCATTTACCTAATTTCTCATCTAAGAATCTTCCAGATACTAAAGGAAACCAGTGGTAAACAGCGCCCATAATTACCATAAGCGGTGCAATACCCATGACCATATGAAAGTGCGCTATAACAAAGTATGTATCTGACAACGGAACATCTACACTTACATTTCCTAAGAAAATTCCTGTAATTCCCCCATTTACAAAAGTTACTATAAAACCTAAACACCATAGCATGACTGTATTAAGTCGAATATTTCCTCTCCAAAGTGTTAGGATCCAGTTATAAACTTTCATTGCTGTAGGGACAGCTATTATAAGAGTAGTAGTTGCAAAAAAGAATCCAAACCACGGATTCATTCCACTAACGTACATATGGTGTGCCCATACAAAAAAGCTCAGTGCACCTATACCAACTATCGCCCAAACCATCATTCTATATCCAAATATATTTTTTCTGGCGTGAACAGAAATTAAATCTGAAATTATTCCAAATGCAGGAAGTGCAACAATATAAACTTCAGGGTGTCCAAAGAACCAAAATAAATGTTGAAAAAGAATTGGGCTTCCACCACCATATTCTAAAACTTCTCCTGCTTTTAGTATGGTTGGCATAAAAAAGCTTGTTCCAAGTACATTGTCTAAACTCATCATTAATGCGCCTACTAATAATGCAGGAAAAGCTAGCATTGCTAAAACTGTAGCTGTAAAAATTCCCCATACTGTTAGAGGCATTCTCATTAATGTCATTCCTCTTGTTCTGGCTTGAAGCACTGTGATTAAATAGTTTAAGCCTCCCATAGTAAACCCTGCTACAAATAAAATTAGAGATATGCACATAAGCATTATTCCCCATCCAGATCCTGGCGTACCTTCTAAAATTGCTTGAGGAGGATAGAGTGTCCAACCTGATCCTGTCGGCCCACCTGGAACAAAAAAACTTGCTAATAAAACTCCTACTGCAACAAAGAAACTCCAAAAACTTACCATGTTAAGATATGGAAAGACCATATCTCTTGCTCCTACCATCAGTGGTATTAAATAATTTCCAAACCCACCAAGAAAGAGTGCGGTTAAAAAATAAACTACCATTATCATTCCGTGCATAGTTACAAATTGGTAATAATGCTCTGCTGTCATGAAAGGAGCTAATCCTGGAAATCCCAATTGTAAACGCATTAACCAAGAAAGAATTAAACCAATTATTCCTGTAAATGTAGCCAAAAGAAAATATTGAACTCCAATTACTTTTGCATCCTGACAAAAAATCCATTTTGTTATGAAACTATGGCCGTGATATAAATCTTGTTCTCCAATTTCAGCAGGCCTTACATAATCCATATCTGGAGTTATTCCTGATCCTCCTCCAGAAATAGTTTCTGAGGATTGGGCTTGTATTGTTTTATTATCGTTAAAATCTTCAGACATTTTTTTCCTTTAAGTGTTTTTTACCATTTAATTTATTTTTTTGCCAATTTTGTTTTTTCGTTTTCTAAAATTTTTCGTTTTGCTATTAAATCTGAAAATGTTTCTTGATCTTGAAGCCAATTATCATAGTCTTGTTTATCTTGTACCTCTACTCCACCTCTCATGGCATAATGTCCAACTCCACAATATTCAGCACATAAAACTTCAAACTCACCAGTTTTATTAGGCTCAAACCAGTAATAAGTTACAATTCCTGGTACTGCATCCATTTTTGCTCTAAATTGAGGAACATACCAATTATGAAGTACATCAACAGATCTCAATAATATTTTAACTGGCCTATTGTTTTCTAAATTTATTACATCACTTTGAATCATTACATCATCATTTCCAAAAGGATCATCTAAATTAATTCCAAAAGGATTATCGTCATTTATATTAACTACTTTTGTAGTTCCTAATTTTCCATCTTTACCTGGTAGCCTATATTGCCATCCCCATTGCCATGCCATTACATCTATCTCAATTGCATTTTTTGGAACATTGACATACTGATTCCAAATTATTAGTCCTGGAGCTAAAAGAGCAGCTACACCTAATGTTGTTGCCCATGTAAGTATTTTTTCTAATTTTTTATCTTCAGGTTTATATTCTGCTTTACGATCCTTTTTATAAGAAAATCTAAAAACACAATAAATCATGAAAAGACAAACTGCTATAAAAACTCCTCCACCAATCCAGAATGTAAGAGTTATAGTGTCATCCATTCCTCCCCAGTTTGAAGCAACATCTGTCCAATACCAAGGAGTAAATATATGGAACAATACTGATCCAAGAATTACTAAAAAGAATATAATACCTACGTGCATAACAGCCTATATAGAATAAATATCACATAAAAACCTATGACAAAATGTCTTAAGAATCTGTCAAAATATCAAATATAACAATGATTATATGCTCGGAAAAATCGAAATTTTAGCAGTTATTCTAATACTGGTTTTATTATTTTATTTTGTCATTTCTTTAGGTGCAGGAGCATTCTCAAACAAGGAAACCAATTCAAGAACAAAAAAATATTTGAAGTCTGTAAATATATTGCTGTCTATAATTGCAGTTGTTGGAGTTATATTGGTTCTATTTTTATAATATTTTTTTAAGCAATTAATGATTTGCACCAAGCTATAACTGAATCGTTGTAAATAAACATAATTCCAAAAAATACTAACCAAACAATAAATAAAAACAACCAATAAAGAGATAGTGCTTGTAGATTGCTTGTCTCTTTAACATAATCTTTCTCTTTTAATTTAAATACTCTTGAGCTTATTTTACCCCAAAAAAATAAACCACCTAACAAATGTAATCCATGCAATGCTGTAAAAATATAGTATGAAGAAAAATAATTATTTGTTGAAACAAAGTGACCTTGTTTCATCAATTGATACCAAAATATAATTTGCAAAAATAAAAATAAATAACTTAAAGCTCCTACAGTAACAATATTATTTTTTATTTTATTTGTTAAATTATTTTTTAAATCTTTACTTATTTTATTAAAAAAATACGTAACAAATATTAAAACTAAAGTATTAACCCACAATAATTTGTTCTTTAAAATTAAGGTAGTATCTTGTTCTGGGGGTATTGAATAAAGATAAGCTGTAAAAATTAGACTAAATATTGCTGTGCTTATTCCAAATATTATAATCACCGCTGACAATTGATTGGTAACGCCAAAAGTTTTTCCTGTATGCTTGTTATCAATTAAAACTTGACTTTCTTCCCAAGGTTTTTCTAAAAGTGTGCCAAATAGTTTCTTTATAATTGAAGACATGATATTTATATAATTGTTAAATAATATTTTACAACAATGAATTTAAAAACTTCAATAACAATTATTATAGGCTGTTTAGTAATTTTTCTGTTTGTTATGTTGCCTATTTTCATATCTATAGAAAAAAAAGAAGATTCATATGTTAAAAAATTTCAAGGATCTTCTTTTTCATTAAATGATGTAAATAATGATATTATAACAGAATCTTCATTTGAGGGGCCTTTAACTGCAATATTTTTTGGTTTTACAAATTGTCCTGACGTATGTCCAATGACACTAAATAATTTAGATTTAGCTATAAAAAATTTAGATCAAGAAAAGAAGAATAAATTTAAAGTTTTTTTTGTTAGTATAGATCCAGAAAGAGATAGTCCTGAAGTCATAAAAAATTATTTAAATTCATTTGAGAATAAAATTTATGGAATTACTGGAGATCCAAAAAAAATATTTACTATGTCCAAATCTTGGGGGATTCTTTCTGAAAAAATTTTTACTGAAGATGGAAACTATTTAATAAATCATAGTTCATCTATTATTTTATTAAAAGACGGAAAATATCTTAGCAGAATTAGTCATCATGCAGACTATGAAAATATTTTCAAAAATATAAATAAATATCTAAGATAATAAATTAAATCTTATTATTGATATCATTGAAATTGCAGCTGTTTCAGATCTTAAAATATTGTTATTTATTTTAAGCGGTAATATATTTTTAAGTTTTAAAATATTATCTCTCTCTTTAATTGAAAAATCTCCTTCTGGACCAATTAATATACATAATGGATCTTTATTTTTAAGATCTATTTTTTTGTTATCTGTGTTTAAATCTCCAAAAATAATATTTGCATTTTGATTTGTTTTTAAGAAGGTATCTAGTTTTGTAAGCTTATCTAAAGATGGAACTTTTAATCTATTGCTCTGTTCAGACGCTTCGATAATAATTTTATTAATTCTCTTCTCGTTTAATTTTCTAACTATGGTCCTTTCAGTTAATATTGGAATAAATCTTGTTACACCAATTTCTGTTGCTTTTTGGATCATTAAATTTAAATAATTTAATTTAATTGGAGCAAAGGCTAACCAAATTTCTTTTTCATTATGTGAAGATCTTAATTTTTTAATTATCGTAAACTCTATAATACCTTTGTTAATATTATGTACTTTTGCTTCCCATTCTCCACTTTGATTAAATAAAGAAAAATTTTTTCCTATATTTATTCTCATTACTTTTGACAAATAGTATGATTGAGGTCGATCCAATGTAGAACTTAAATTTAATGATAAACTTTCCTTAAAAAATAATCTAATATTACTCATCTATACAAGTTAATTTATGAAAAATATTAAAGCAATAATATTTGATGCTTATGGAACATTATTTGATGTTAATTCTGCAGCTGAAAAATGTAAAAGTAAAATTGGAGATAAATGGGAAAGTTTCGCAAATTATTGGAGAAAAACACAATTAGAATATACTTGGCTTAGAAGTCTAATGGGAAGGCATAAAGATTTTTGGGCAATAACAGAAGATAGCTTAGATAAATCAATGAAAGCATTTAATGTAAATGAAGCGATGAAAAATGAACTATTAGATTTATATAAAATATTATCACCTTACCCAGAAGTGAAAGAAACATTGAAAAAGCTTAAAGATAAAAAATATAAATTAGCTATACTGTCGAACGGAACACCTGCGCTGCTTAATGAGCTAGTCAAAAGTAATAACCTACAAAATTTATTTGATGATAT
>CACFUH010000021.1 GCA_902569415.1 uncultured Pelagibacteraceae bacterium | reverse complement strand
TTGGTGACGCTATGCTAGTTCCTAAAGGTAACCCAAAAAATATTAATAATTACCAAGATGTTATTGATACAGGTGCAACATTAGTTACAGGAGCTGGTTTCAATACTGTTGAAGCAGCTAAAAAATTTGGTGTTCCAGATAGCCAGATGTTGTTAGTTGAAGGTGAAGTTGGAATATTAGCTGCAATGAAAGCAGGTAGAGCTGATGCTGCTGTTCAAACTTTCTTTGGTGCAAAAGAGCATGAAGAAAAAACAGGTGGTGCATTTGAAGTTACTGATCCTAAATTAATGCCTAAAGAAACTGTAAACGTAGTAGGTATTGGTTTTAGAAAAAGTGATGAAGAGTTCAGACAAGCTTTTAATGCTGCTTTAGCTAAAGTTATGGCTAATCCAGGCAAAATGTTAGAGAGAGCTGGTAAGTATGGGTATGATAAAGCTCAATTACCTCCTGCTGACATGACCACTGAGTGGGCTTGCTCAACTAAATAGTATAAATACATTTATTTAATCAGGCGACTAAAAAAAAGTCGCCTGATTTTTTTCAATTTACTTAAAGGTTTACAGTGAGTTATTTTGCATTTTTAGCCGAACATGGACCTACACTTTTGTTAGGTACAGTTACTACAATTAAAGTTTTAGTTTGTTCAACTATTCTTTATGTAATTATATCAATGATATTTGGTTTAATGCGTTTATCTAAAAATCCTGCAATCCAAGGAATAGCAACAGTATACATTGAATTTTTTAGAGGTACATCTTTGCTAGTTCAATTATTTTGGGTTTATTATGTATTACCTTTTTTTGGTCTTTCTTTAGAAGCTTTTGTTGCAGGTGTAGTTGCTTTAGGAATGAATTTCGGAGCATATGGTGCAGAAATAGTGAGAGCAGGAATACTTGCAGTACCAAAAGGTCAATGGGAAGCAGCTCATGCACTTAATTTTAGCCCTGCAAAAAGAATTAAAAGAATTATTATTCCACAAATATTTCCAATTATTTTGCCACCTGCTGCAAATTTAACAGTGGAACTTTTAAAAGCTACTGCTCTCGTAGCTCTTGTTACAGTTGTTGATCTAACTTTTGAAGCAAAACAAATTAATTCTATTACTTGGCTTTCTGCACAGTGTTTTGGTACAGCCTTATTAATTTATTATATTATGGCAAGATTTGCTCTTGTTCCTTTTTTAAGATGGCTAGAAGTTGTAGCAGCTAGAAAGGTTGGAAGGTAAGAGGTATTACATATGGAAATGGGATTTAGATGGGACTTTGCTTATGAAATTTTACCACAAATGTTATGGGCAACTTTAAACACTATAATCGCTGCAGGAGTGGGTTATGCAATAGCTTTAGTTGTTGGTTTATTTTTTTTACTTGGCCAAAGAACTCCTTCTAAAATTGTAAATGTAATTAATAGAGAATTAGTAGAATTTATACGTTCAACACCACTTTTAATTCAATTATTTTTTGTTTACTTTGTACTACCTCAATTTGGTATAAAGTTATCAGCATGGCTATGTGGAATGATTACAATTGGTTTACATTTCGGAACTTATCTATCAGAAGTTTATCGTGGTGCACTAGAAGGTGTATCCAAAACTCAATGGGAAGCATGTAGAGCTTTAAATTTCTCAACCGTTTATACATATAGAAGAATTGTTTTGCCTCAAGCTTTTCCAATCGCAATACCAGGAATGGGAAATTATTTAGTAGGTATTTTTAAAGATACTCCTCTTTTATCAACAATAGGTGTTGCAGAGTTATTTCATGCCGCAACAGCTGTAGGTGGCTATAATTATAGATATTTGGAACCTTACACAATGGTTGGTATAATATTTTTAACACTTTCTATTCCAGCTGCTATGTGGGTTAGAAATTTAGAAAAACGAGTTAATGTAGCTCAAGGAAAAGTAAAATAATAATGGATAAAAATTCTCAGGAAATAATTGTTAAATTTGACGAAGTTACAAAACAATATGGAGATCTTGTAGTTTTAGATAAGCTAAATTTGAATATTAAAAAAAATGAAATGGTTTCAATTATTGGTCCTTCAGGTTCTGGAAAAACAACTGTTCTAAGAGTATTGATGACTTTAGAAAAAATTAACGGTGGGGTTATTCATTTGGATGGAGAACCACTTACTCATATGGATACAAATGGCACATTAGTAGAAGCTAACGAAAAATATTTGAGAGATAGACGTTCAAAAATTGGTATGGTATTTCAACAATTCAATTTATTTCCGCATATGACAGCCCTTCAAAACTGTATAGAAGCTCCAGTAGAGGTTTTAGGAATGAAAAAAGAAGAAGCAGAAGAAAGAGCACTTGAGCTTTTAGAATTAGTAGGATTAACAGATAAAAAAGATCAACATCCTTCAAGATTATCAGGAGGCCAACAACAACGTGTTGCAATAGCAAGAGCTTTAGCAATGAGACCAAAAGTAATGTTATTAGATGAAATAACTTCAGCTTTAGATCCAGAGGTGGTTGGAGAAGTTTTAAATGTTATAAGATCCTTAAATAAAGAACATAGTTTGACTATGATTATGGTTACACACCAAATGGGATTTGCTAGAGAAATTTCAGATAGAGTATGTTTTTTTAATGAAGGAAAAATTTTTGAACAAGGACCACCAGAACAATTATTTGGAGATCCTAAAAACGAAAGAACAAAACAATTTCTTCATGCTGTACTTGATGCTAACTAGAAACTATGTATAAATTTTAAATAAATATATTTTGAAAAAAAATAAAAAAACAATTCAACCGGTGCTTGGAACAAAAGTTCCAAGATTTGCAGGACCTTCTACATTTGCAAGGTTACCTGAATTAAGAGATGTTGAAAGTTGCGATGTTGCAATTGTCGGAATACCTTTTGATGCTGGAACTAGCTACAGACCCGGTGCAAGATTTGGTCCACAAAGTATAAGACAAGCCTCAAGACACTTAAGAACAAACTATCACCCTGACTATGATAGTGAACCTTTTGTTGAACAACAAGTGGCTGATGCTGGTGATATCGCATGCAATCCGTTTAATATTAATGAAGCAATAAAACAAATTGAAATTGGAGCAACTGAACTGCTAAATAAAGTAAATGGAATAATAAGTATGGGAGGAGACCACACAATTGCTTTTCCTCTTTTAAAAGCTGTAAACAAAATAAATAAAGGACCAGTAGCACTTGTTCATTTTGATGCACATTTAGATACTTGGGATACTTATTTTGGAGCACCGTATACACATGGAACACCATTTAGAAGAGCAAGAGAAGAAAATTTATTTTTAGATAATGCTTCTATGCATGTTGGTATAAGAGGTCCACTTTACAGCAGAAATGACTTAAAAAATGATGCAAGTTTTGGATTTAAAATAATTCATTGTGACGAATTCCAATCTCAAGGGACAGATAAAATTGCTAAAAGAATAAGAGACAGGGTAGGAGATAATCCATTATATTTATCTATAGATATAGATGTTTTAGATCCAGCTTTTGCTCCTGGAACTGGAACTCCAGAAATAGCAGGCATGACTACAAGAGAAATGGTAAATGTTTTAAGAGGGCTTTCAGGTCTAAATTTAATTTCAGCCGACGTAGTTGAAGTTTCACCAGCATATGATCATGCTGAAGTAACATCTTTAGCTGCTGCGACCATTGTTTATGAATTAACAAATCTATTTGCAAAAAAAAAACTATAGGCTAGATTTCACAAATGTTAGATAGAAAAAACTTTTATATCGATGGAAAATGGGTCTCACCAAAAGAGCCAAGAAATCATAAAGTAATTGATCCATCAAATGAAGAAATTTGTGCAGAAATATCTCTTGGAGGAAAAAAAGATGTAGATAAAGCAGTTAGTGCTGCAAAAAAGGCTTTTGAAACTTGGGCTTTCTCAAAAAAAGAAGAAAGATTAGATTTATTAGAAAAATTATACGTAGTTTATAAAAAACGTTGGGCAGAAATGGCAAAACTCATATCGCTTGAAATGGGAGCGCCTATGAAATTTTCAACAGAAATGCAAGCTGCAACGGGAGCTAGCCATATAAAATCTTTTAAAAATATTTTAAAAGATTTTAAATTTGAAAAAGATTTAGGAGAAGAAAAAAATAATCAAAAATTACTTTATGAACCAAAAGGAGTATGTGCTTTAATTACACCTTGGAATTGGCCAATCAATCAAGTTAATTTAAAAGTAATTCCAGCATTAGCATCTGCTTGTACCGTGGTATTAAAACCTTCTGAGATTGCACCACTGTCATCAATGTTACTTGCAGAAATGATAGATGAGGTAAAATTTCCTCCTGGAGTTTTTAATTTAGTTAATGGAGATGGAGAAACAACTGGAGATGCATTAACAAGCCATCCTGACGTAAATATGATATCATTTACTGGCTCTACTAGGGCCGGTGCATTAATTTCTCAAAATGCTGCTAAAGATTTTAAAAGAATTAGTTTAGAACTTGGAGGAAAGGGTGCAAATATAATCTTTAAAGATGCAGACTCTGAAGCTGTAGCAAGAGGAGTTCTAAGATGTTTTAGAAACTCGGGACAATCATGCAATGCGCCGACAAGAATGCTTGTTGAAAAATCAATTTATAATGAAACTGTAGAAAAGGTAAAAGAGTTAGCAAATAATACTAAAGTAGATTTACCAGAAAAGGAAGGCGACCATATAGGACCAGTAGTTTCAGAAGTTCAATATAATAAAATTCAAAATTTAATTCAAAAAGGAATAGACGAAGGAGCAAAGTTAATTGCTGGTGGAACAGGAAAACCTAAAGGTTTTGAAAAAGGATATTATGTAAAACCAACAGTTTTTGCTGACGTGAATAATCAAATGGAAATTGCAAGAACTGAAATTTTTGGTCCAGTGTTATCTATAATTCCTTTTGAAAATGAAGAAGAGGCTATTTCAATAGCTAATGATACTCCTTATGGCCTTACAAATTATATTCAAACCCAAGATAAAGAAAAAGTTAAAAGAGTTGCAAGAAAACTTAGATCAGGAATGGTTGATGTTAATGGAGTTGGTATAGCCGTAGCCTCGCCTTTTGGTGGTTATAAGCATTCTGGAATAGGACGAGAAGCTGGAACAGAAGGATTGATAGAGTTTTTAGAGGTTAAAACAGTTGGTGGCTGGAATTAAATCTTAAATTTAAGTTAATAGATCAAATTGGGTTTTATAAATCATAAAATTAGGGGTTTTTAACATACTCATAATAAAGGCTTGATATTATTATCATAAAATTTACCGTTGTTTAATTAGAAAACATGGAAGGAGGAAGATATGAGTAGATCTTCTAAATTATATAATAAGGATTTAGCTCCAACTCCAAGTTCGGAAAAAAAATGGGGATGGTTCGAAATCTTTAACGTATGGGCTAACGATGTTCAAAGTTTATTTGGATATACTTTGGCGGCATCATTATTTATAGCTTCAGGTTTAAATGGCTGGGCTGTATTTCTTGCATTAATATTAGCAGGATTTTTTATAATGTGGCTTGTTAACCTATCAGGAAAACCAAGTGTTAAACATGGTATTCCATATCCAGTATTTGCGCGTGTAAGTATGGGTGTATTTGGTGCAAACTTTCCAGCAATGGCAAGAGGTCTTGTTGCTATGTTCTGGTATGGTGCCCAAACTTATGCAGCTTCAACAGCAGTTGCACTTTTAATAACAGGATTAACAGGTATAGAAGGCGAACCTGTATTACTTGGAATGTCAGGAGTAATGTGGATTTCATTTATTTTTGTTTCACTTTTCCAAGTTTATCTGTTTTGGCAAGGAATTGATCTGGTAAGAAGATTTTTAAACTTTGCTGGACCAGCAGTTTATATTGTGATGATTGTTTTAATGATAGCTATTTGGGCTAAAGCTGGTGGTGGATTATTATCAGAAGTTGGAGAAATATTTTCAGGTGGTGAACGTTCAGGTGGATTTGAAGGCTTAGGTTCATTTGGAGCTTTCCTAGCTGTATTCTCAATTATGGTAGGATATTTCGCTGCAGTAGTTATTAACTTTGGTGACTTTGCTAGATTTGTTAAAAATGAAGATGAAATGAAAAAAGGTAACCTATGGGGATTAGTAGGAAATGTAGTTTTCTTTTCTTTCATAACTTTAATGATCACTGGCGGTACAATTGCAATATTTGGAGAGTACATTGCTCAACCAACAGAAATGGTTGCTAAGGTAGATAATTTACTTTTAACATTAATTGCAGCATTTGCATTTTTTGCAGCTACAGTTGGTATAAATATGGTAGCTAATTTTATACCTCCGGCGTATGACCTTGCAAACCTAATGCCAGACAAAATAAATTTCAGAACTGGTGGATTAATTACTGCTATTTTTGGATTTGTAATTGGTGGTATGTGGGTTGCTGTTATTACACAAATGGGAATGTTTCCATTTGTTAATACCTTAGGAGCAATTTTAGCACCAGTATTTGGTATAATGATTACTGATTATTACTTGATTAAAAAACAACAATTAAATGTTGATGATTTATTCTCAGAAAAATCAAGTGGAAGATATCATTACAACGGTGGATTTAATGGAAAAGCAATGCTAGCTTGGGTGATCTCAGGTTATGTTGCGGTTGGATCTGTTTGGCCAAATATATTATTTGCTGGTTTAGATGATTTCTTCGCTAATTTAGGTGGCGGAGGAGGATATGCATGGATGATTGGAGCAGCTTTAGGTGCAGTCATTCATATGGCAATATCTGGACGAGGTAAATAAGTAGTTTAAATTTAAAAGCTCGCCGAGTGTTGTGCGCGGCGGGCTTTAATATTTCAAAGTAATATTTTCTTTATCTAAGTTTTCGATAACTAAATTATCACCAGATCCTTTTCTATCAACTACTAGGAAATTCATATCTTCAGTAGATATTAATGGGAAATGCCAAGTTCCAGGGTTATAATTTACACCTATTCCAGGTGGAACTATAAAAGCTTCAATTTTATTTAAATCTAATTTCTCTTCTTTGGGCGCAACAAATACTAAAAAAGTGGTTTCTTTCATTGGTATGAACGCTTGACTTCCTAAAGGATGTTTTTCCATCATATCAATTTTCATTGGGAAGTGTCTTTTTAAAGCAGAAAAGATGCTAATTGTAGTTTCACCATTCTCACTAGAGGTATTTAAATTAGCTATACCATCGTATCTTTTTGCATATCCATTATTTATTTCTAAAGGTTTTATATCTTTAGTTGAAATCATGTCTCCATATTTAGAAAAATTTTCTTTTGTAATTACAATAGGTGTTATTATTTTTTCAGTCATTCAGCTTTTCCAAAGGCTCTTATTCTAGAAATCCCACCATCAGGAAAAATATTAATTCTAATATAATTTATTTTTTTATTTTTCATTATTTTGTTATTAAAATTATGTTTTTTATGTGCGTAGAGTTTAATTTTGTTAAGAAGGTACGACCATCTTTTTGACTTATTAACAATATTTTTTTCTGAAATTTTATTTGGAATATAAGCTGCTTGCACTGAACATTTGTCTGGATAATTTCCTTTAAAATGATGAGTATCTAATTGAATTTTATTAATCCTACCTGGTGATGAACATTTTATTATTATCCAGTCAAAATTTTTTCCTCTACTTCTTCTAGTTTCCCATCCATCACCCATATTTTTTCCAATACCTGGCGCAAGTATATTTTCCGCTCTTCCAAAATGTTCATTATTACAAGCAATTGGTACTGCTCCATTTACAACAGATGTCAGGTTTTGGATTTTTTTATTAATTTTACTATTAGTTTTCATAGAACCATAAACTCTTAATCTTGCAACTCCTCCATCAGGAAAAATATTTAACTTTATATGAGTAAAAAAATTTTTATTTTTTACTTTAAAAAAATGATGACTATTTGCTTTAGTTCTACTTTTTTTAATAATGGTTATCCATTTAGTTTTTTTATCAGGTATTTTTTTTTTACTAATACAAGCTTGTAATGAAATTTGATCAGGATGATTCCCAGAAAAGTAGGATGTATCAACATCTACTTTTTTTATAACTCCTGGTTTTCCAAACTTTAAAATAAGATAATCATATCCCCTTGTTCTCTTTCTTCTAGTTTCCCATCCATCCATCCATTTACCGTGTTTATCAAACACTCCTTCTTTAAATACAGGAGGCCAAGGATTAATTATTCTTTTAGCAGGTGCAAAAAATTCATCAGTTTTAAAAACAATTTTAGAACCTAGTCTTGATTGGGCCAAATCAATTAATCCATTTAAGTAAATAATATTATTTTTTTTCATTTATTCTTTTAATTTGGATAATTTTTAATCCAGTGTTTTGCTATATCTATTCTTTTACAAATCCATACATCATTAAAACTAAGAGCATAATCTAAGAATTTTTTTAGAGATTGTATTCTCCCCGGTCTTCCAATTAATCTACAATGCAATCCAACAGACATCATTTTTGGATCAGTTTTGCCCTCTTCATATAAAGAATCAAAACTATCTTTTAAATATGTATAAAATTGATCTCCGCTATTAAAACCTTGATTTGTTGCAAATCTCATATCATTATTATCTAAAGTATAAGGAATGATTAATTGTTTTTTATTCTTTCTATATTCCCAATAAGGTAAATCATCACTATAGGAATCGCTGTCATATAAAAATCCACCATCATCGAATATTAAGTCTCTAGTATTTGGACTACATCTTCCTGTGTACCAACCCAAAGGTCTTTTACCAAAGATTTTTTTTAAAGTTTTTATAGCTAATTTCATATCTTTTTTTTCAGTGCTTTTTTTTACATTTTGATAATCAATCCATCTCCAGCCATGGCAGGCAACTTCATAATTTCCATTCTTTATTGCATCACATACTTCTGGATTTCTTTCTAAAGCCATTGCAACACCAAAAATTGTTATAGGAATTTTTTTTTCTTGAAATAATTTATGAAGTCTCCAAAAACCTCTTCTTGATCCGTATTCATACATTGATTCCATATTAATATGTCTGTCTTTAAATGCTTGGGCTCCTATAATTTCTGATAAAAAAGTTTCAGAATGTTTATCACCATGAAGAATATTATTTTCACCACCTTCTTCATAGTTAAGAACTATTTGTAAAGCAAGTTTTGCATTATTTGGCCAAACCACTTTTGGTTCTTTTGAACCATAACCTATCATATCTCTTGGATATTTTTTTGACATTTATTTAATTTTGTATTGATTTATCTTTAACACCATTCAAGAAATTTAAACATTTCTTAATTTCTTCTAATTTAATAAATTCATCTATTTTATGCGCTTGTTCTATTGATCCTGGGCCACATACAGCAGTGCTTATACCTATTTCTTGGAACAGACCAGCTTCTGTTCCAAATGAAACCACTTCTCTTGAATTATCACCTGTTATACTAGAAACAAACTCACATGCTTCAGATTTTTCATCTCTATCAAATCCAATTATTTCACCAATTATTTCTTTTGAAATTTTTGAATCTGGATAAACTTTTTTCATTTCTGGTAAAAGTATTTCATTAACATATTTGTCAAGTTCTGTGTTTAAATATACTGCATCATCTTTAACCACGGGTCTTGTCTCCCATTTAACATGACATTTGTCTGAAATCACATTATGTGCAATCCCCCCAAATATTCCTCCAACGGAAAGAGTAGAGTAAGGAGGATTAAATATAGAATTTTTTGGAACTCTATTTTTTAGTTTTTCTCTTAGTTCAATAAGTTTATTAACATATCTAGCTGCATACTCGACTGCACTAACACCTTTATGAGGTTGAGAACTATGGCCGGCCAAACCTTCAAAATATGTTGTATATTCATAAGCACCTTTATGAGCATCAATGATTTTCATATTCGTAGGTTCCCCCACAATACATATTCCTTTTTTAAATCCTCTTTCTTTTAGTTCTTTAATTAATAGTGGAGCACCTATACACGCCGTCTCTTCATCAAACGTAAACGAAAAATTAATATCCCTATCCAAATTTGATTTTGCAAAAATTGGTGCAAAGGCTAGTGTGCATGCAATAAATCCTTTCATATCACAAGAACCTCTACCATATAGTTTGTCATCTTTAATTGTAGCTTTAAACGGATCTGTAGACCAACCTTTGGAAACGGGTACTACATCTGTATGACCTGATAAAATTATTGGAATTTTTCCATTAGGTTTTTTTGCCTTTAATGTAGCAAAAAGATTTACTCTTTTTTTTTCATCATCAAATGTTTTAAACGAAGTTGCTCCTAGCTTTTTTAAAATATCATCACAATAATTGATTAAGGAATTGTTATCTTCACCAGAAATTGTTTTAAATGATATAAGATCTGATAAAATTTTTATTGAATTATTGTAAAGTTCTTTGTTATTATTTTCTGTACTCATAAATATAATCAATTATATATTAAAAAAATGAAAGAACAAATAACCTACGATATTTTTAATAAAGTAGATATAAGATTAGGGACTGTTATATCTGTAAAGAAAAACGAAAAGGCACGAAAACCTTCATTAGTTGTGGAAGTTGATTTTGGAAAAGAAATAGGAATTAAACAATCTTCTGCCCAAATTACACATTATTATAATGAAGAAAATTTAAAGGGAAAACAAGTTATAGCTGTTTGTAATTTTCCTGAAAAAAATATAGCAGGAGTTGTTTCTCAAGTTTTAATTCTTGGATCAGTAGACATAGAAGGAAAAGTTACCTTGGTACACCCTTCACAAAAAGCTGATAACGGCCTCCCAATAGCTTAATTAGATGCACCCAGAACTGTTATTATTAATTGGAATTTCATTTTCAATGGGTTTTACACCAGGCCCAAACAATGCTGTAGCATCTTATTCTGCTTTTAATTTCGGAGTAAGAAAAACGCTTCCAATAATTTTAGGAGTAGGTTTGGGTT
>CACFUH010000020.1 GCA_902569415.1 uncultured Pelagibacteraceae bacterium | reverse complement strand
ATTAAAATGCAAATAAAATTATCAATGCAACAACCAAACCAAACAAACCAGTAGCTTCTGCTAATGCAAATCCTAATAATAAGTTTGGAAACTGTTTTTGAGCTGCTGAAGGGTTTCTCATTGCTCCAGAAAGGTAATTACCAAATATAATACCAATTCCTACTCCAGCACCCGCTAACGCAATTGCTGCAAGTCCTGCTCCGATCATCTTTGCTGCTTCTAGTTCCATTATATCCTCCTATAAATTGTTAATGGTGTAAATTTAATGCATCATTTAAATAGATGCAGGTTAATATTGCAAAAACATAAGCTTGTAGAAAAGCAACTAATATCTCCAAGCCAGTTAAAGCTACCGAAAAGCCAAGCGGTAACCATCCGCCGACTATTCCAAGGCTAATTACAAAACCTCCGAACACTTTCATCATAGTATGACCTGCCATCATATTAGCAAACAATCTAACAGATAAGCTTATTGGTCTACTTAAATAAGAAATAACTTCAATAACTACTATTAATGGCAAAAGAACTACTGGAACTCCACTTGGAACAAAGAGCTTCAAATATCCAAATCCATGCTTAATAAAACCAATTATAGTAACTCCAAAAAAAATAAATGCCGCCAAAACAAAAGTAACTATAATATGACTAGTTACAGTAAAGGCATAAGGAATCATGCCAAACATATTGCAAAATAACACAAACATAAATAATGAAAATATAAATGAAAAATAAGGTTTTGCCTTTGAGCCCGCTGTATCACTTATCATTTTGGATACAAAAGTATAACTGAGCTCTGCGAGCAATTGAATTTTATTTGGAATTAAAGAATTTTTTTTTGAACCTAAATTGAATACAACTAATATAGCAACTGAACTTATTACCATGAATAAACTTGCATTGGTAAATGATAGATCAATTTCTCCTAATTTTATTTCTGGACCAATTCTATAAACGTTGAATTGATACATTGGATTTGATGCCATTTTATTTTCTAATAAGTTTACTTTTGCATATTTTTTGCAGATCTAATTACATTTGAAATTCCAGCAATTACACCAACAAAAAAAAATATTAAAATTAACCAAGGTTTAGTACCAAACCAATTGTCCAAAATAAACCCAATAATTGTCCCAACTGCAACTGCGGCCACAAGTTCTGTGCTCATTTTAAAAGCCTCTCCAAAGCTAGATGTTTTCTGGTCTTTTTGATTATTTATATTTTGCTTAATTTTTTTTTTTGCAATTTCTAGGCGAGTTTTGAATGTGTCTTTAGGCATTTAAGCCACCATACTCTCAGCTTTTTGCAAGTCAACTGCAACAAGCTGGCTAACTCCTTTTTCTGGCATTGTAACACCATAAAGTCTATCCATTTTTGACATTGTTAAAGCATGATGGGTAACAATAACAAATCGTGTAGTTGTAATTTTTGTTAATTCTGAAAGAAGATTGCAAAATCTTGTTACGTTGGCATCATCAAGTGGTGCATCTACCTCATCAAGAACGCATATAGGTGATGGATTACTTAAAAATACTGCAAATATTAAAGATAGTGCAGTTAATGCCTGTTCACCTCCTGATAATAAAGTAATTGATTGCAATCTTTTTCCAGGAGGACTTACCAGAAGATCTAAACCTGCATCAAGTGGATCATCTGAGTCCACCAATTCAAGTTTTGCACTTCCTCCATTAAAAAGTTTTGTATAAACTTCATTAAATTTTCTATTTACCTTTTCAAAAGCTTCAAGAAGTCTTTCTCTTCCTTTGATTTAGTTCATTAATACTTTCTTTTAATTTAATAATTGCTGTAACTAGATCTTGTCTATCTTGCTCCATTTTCTTTATTTCATTTTCATATTTTTCTGTTTCTTCATCTGCCCTCAGGTTTACAGAACCTAATTTTTCTCTAGATCTTTTTTTTTCATCTAATAATTCTTCTTGAGTTACTGCATCTGGAAATTCTTCATTTTTTTCAAGATTAGAAAAATCTAAAATATTATTTTCATTTAATTCTAATTCAGTTTCAACTCTTTCAAGTAAATCATTTTTTCTTTTTTTTAAACCCTCTATTGTTGCGCCAGAACTTGCTTTTCTTTCTCTTATTTGAATTGTTTCTTCTTTTGTTTTATTTAATTCTAAAACTAATCTTGCAATATTATTGTCTGTCTCTTCTATATTAATTTCATTTTCTTGTTTTTCTTTTTCCGCCAATCTCAAACTTTCTGAAATTTGACCTTTTTTTTCTGCCTGTGATTGTGGTTGTTTTTCTAATTCTTCTAATTTATTTATTAATTTTTGTTTTCTTGCATTAAGTTCATTTATCATTTTTTCTGAATTTAATAAAAGATTTTTCCAGCTTTCCATTTCTTTCTCTATAATTTTTATTCTCTGATTTCTCTTGACAGATTCTTTTTTTATGTTTTGGTTTTTACTGTAACTATCTGCATATTCTTCTATAATTATTTTGCAGTCATCAAGTGCAACTATGGCTTCACTATTTTTTTGAGAATTGATCAATTCTTTAATTTTATCTATTTCACTATTTAATTTGTTCTTAGATACTCCCAAGTCTTCGTTAGATTTTTTCTCAGTTTCATAATATTTTGAATCAATTTCAATTAATTCATACTTTTCTTCCTTAAGTCTCTTTTCATTTGAATTTGCATCTATTACTATACTTTTTTCTCTATCGACATCTTCATCTATTGTTTTAAGAGAAGATTTTATATTACTTATTTCCTCACTTATTCTTTCATTTTCCTCATCTATGCTTTTTAATTCTAAGTTTAGTCTTTGTATTTTTGAAATATTTTCAATATTTTTATCTTTAACTGGATTTATTTTTTCAGTCTCTAATTTAATTTTTTTTTCTATTTCTTCGATTTTATCATTAAATTTTTTAACTTCATTTTCAGCATCATTATTAATTTCATTTTCAAGATTAATTTCATTTTCAATATCCCTTAACCTTAAATAGTAAAGTCCAGCTTCAATTTTTTTAATTTCTTCAGACACTAATTTATATTTTGCTGCCTCTTCAGCTTGTTTTTGTAATCCTGCTAACTGTTTTTCCTGCTGTCTTCTAAGTTCATCAGCTCTTTTTAAATTATTTTCAGCCGCTCCCAATCTCAATTCCGCCTCGTGTCTACGAGCATGCAATCCTGAAATTCCTGCTGCCTCCTCCAGGATTGCTCTTCTATCAACTGGTTTTGCTGTTACCAATGCACCAATTCTACCTTGACTAATAATTGAGGGGGAGTGAGCACCAGTCGAAAGGTCAGCAAAAAACATTTGTGCATCCTTAGCCCTTACTTCTTTGTCATTAATATAAAATTTTGATCCCTTATCTTTTTCTATTTTTCTTCTTATTTGAATCTCATCCAATTCTTTATATTGAAAAGGCCCATCTTTATTTTCATTTGAAAGAGATATAGAAACTTCTGCAATATTTTTTGAAGGTTTGTTAGACGTGCCAGAAAAAATTACGTCTTCCATACCAGATCCTCTCATACTCTTTGCAGATGTCTCTCCCATACACCATCTAAGAGATTCAACTATATTTGATTTTCCACAGCCGTTGGGGCCGACTATGCCTGTAAGACCATCTTCAATAAGGAAATTTGTTTTTTCAGCAAATGATTTAAATCCATTAAGTTGGATTTTTTTAAACTCCATTCACAACTTATATCAGTTTTTCTATAGTTTTTTTTAATTTTTTATAGTTATGAGGATTATCAAACTTTTTATCATTAATTATTAGAGTAGGAGTTGCTTCAATATTGAATTTTTTTACTCCACTGATTCGTTCATTTAATACATGGTCTTCTATACCTTTATCAGCTAAGCATTTTTCAAAATCTAATTCTTTTTCACTTCTTAGTACAAGACTTTTTAAATGTTTATTTATATCCTCTATAGTTTCTCCTCGAACCCATTTTTTTTGGTTTTCATATAAAAAATGAAGAAGATTTGGATTACCATCATTTTTGCAATGAGCTATCTTTGAAGCATTCAAAGCTGCCAAATCTAACGGGAAGCTTCTAAATTCAATTTTAACTAAACCTAAATCAATAAAATCTTTTTTTAGTTTAGGATAAACTTCCTTATGGAAATCTGCACAATGTCCACATGTTAGAGATTCATAAACAACTAAACTTATCTTAGCATCAACATTTCCTTCTTGAAGAGCTTTGATTTTAGTATCTGCAATTGTGATTTCATAATAAAAAAATATTATTGAAAATATTAGTATTATTTTTTTCATTTTTTTTTAAAATATTTACTTAATTCTATTAAGGATTTTTTTACCTTATCATTTTTTATCTTAGAAATTTTTTCTTTATACTTATTATTTGTCGCATCTTTAGTTATTTTTTCTTTTAATTTTAAATCATCATCTTCGAAAGATATAAATTTTAATTTTTCTACGGCATTGTAACCCAAGTAGCTGTTCAATTTATCCAAAATGATTTTTTTTGAATACTCTAAATCCACCTCGTGACCTCTCTTTACCATTATACTTAAATAACTTGAACTTAACCGATTTGAAGTTTTAAATGATTTTGGGAAACACACTTTAAATAATTCATCTCCCACAATATACCTCCAGTTATCTAATGTTTCTGAATAAATATGACCTTTTTTACCAATTATTTTTTTGACATTTTTTGGCAAAGTACTTTTAAATGATCTTAATCCTTGAATGGTTTTGTATCTATGCTTAGTATTATTTTTAAACTCCATATGAATAATCAAAGTATATCAAAAGAAATTCTATATTGGTATGATAATAACAAGAGAATTTTGCCATGGAGGAAACATTTAACAAAAAAACAAAAACAATATTTCACTTTAGTTAGTGAAATAATGCTTCAACAAACACAAGTAAAAACAGTAATACCTTATTTTAATAATTTTATAAAAAAAATTCCAAATTTAAAAAAACTTGCCAAGATAAATGATAGAAAGCTTTTGAAATGTTGGGAAGGTCTTGGATATTATTCGCGAGCAAGAAATTTAAAAAAAACAGCAAAAAAAATAATAAAAGACTTTAATGGAAACTTACCCGAAAGTATTGAAGAATTAAAATCTTTACCTGGAATAGGCGATTACACTTCAACAGCAATAATGGCAATAGCCTTCAACCATCCATTCATACCACTTGATGGAAATGTTGAAAGAATTTTAAAAAGAATTTTTTATTTGAAAAGTGAAAAAGAAATTAGCAAAGAAAATTTACGTAAAAAAAAATCTTTTTTTGGTAAATCTGATAGGTCTAGTGATTATGCACAAGCAATTATGGAAATTGGTGCTTTAATTTGTAAGCCAAAAAATCCCTTATGCTATGAGTGTCCAGTTAGTAAAAATTGTACAGCATACAAAAAAAAAGATTTTGATATAAAATCAAAAAACAAATTTAATAAAATAAAATATTTTGAGGCCGATATATATAAAAGTAAAAATAAATATTTACTGATAAAAAATAATAAATTCAATTTTTTAAAAAATTTATTAATTTTTCCAATGAGAGAAATAAATCAAAAAAAATTCAAATCTTCTTTGAATAAAAGGATTAATATTAAAATGTCTAATATGGATATGAAGATTACAATAAATAAAAAAAATAAAAAAACATATTTGAATAATAGTTTTTTGATAGACAAAGTTGATATTAAAAATCATATTTTACCTTCTTTTACAAAAAAAATTTTTAAATCAATTGTGAATTATTAATGAAAAAGATTGCAATTATTGGAGCAGGAATTTCAGGTTTGTTTCTTGCAAACCTTTTAGAACAAAATAAATCTTATTCTTATAAAATTTTTGAAAAAAAAACTTCATTAGATTTAAGTGATGGATATGGAATACAATTATCCGTAAATAGTATTAACTTATTAAATAGAATTGGCTTTCAAAATATAAATGTAAGCGATATTTGCTTTCCAAAAAAAGTAAATTTTTTTGATGCAAAAAAATCAAACAAAATATGTGACATTGATTTATCTCAATTTAATGATCAGAACAATCGATATACGACATTAAAAAGATCAAAGCTTATTAAATTTCTTTTGGAAAAAATTCCTTCAGAAAAATTAGTTTTTAATTCAGATCTTATTGATATTAAAAATCAAGATAGGCTATCATTATATTTTAGAGATAAAAAAACTGAGGAATTTGATTTTTTAGTAGGTGCTGATGGAATTTATTCAAAAACTAAACAAATTTTATTTAAAGAGGAGGGTCTTCCAAAATATTTTAACTCAATTGCCTTGAGAGGAAATATCCATAACTTCGAGAATTTTGATATTTCATTGTTTTTAGGGCCAAATTTTCACTTCGTTATTTATCCCATTAATCAAAACAAAGAATTTAATTTTATCTCAATTATTAGAAAAGAGTTAGTTCAAGAAGAAATCTCGAATAGAAATTTATTTAAAGATAATGCTTTTATAGATAATTTATTAAATCAGATTTCCTTAAAATCAAATTTAAATTTATTAGATCAAGTTAAAGAAATTAAATGTTTTCCAATTTTTGTAAGCAAAAAAGTTCAAATACCTGATTCAAAAAATATTTTTTTAACTGGTGATGCTTTTTATTCATTTCCACCATCATTTGCGCAAGGCGCGTCCCAATCAATTGAAGCTGCAAATGAACTTTTTAAAGATTTAGAGAATAATTCTTCAAATTATTATAAAACTAGAATTTTGAAAACAAAGCAAATAAATTCTAGATCTTTATTCAATCATTTTACTTTTCATCTCTCAAATCCATTAAATGTTTTTTTTAGAAATATTTTTTTAAAATACTTATCTAAAAATAAAAATTTTTTAGAAAATTATTTAGGTAAAATTTACAGTAACTAGTTTCGTGATCTTAGACGTTGTCTAAGCTCATCGATTGGTTTTAAATCGTTTCCTGATTGATAATGCCAATAAGTCCAACCATTGCAACTTTCTGAACCTAATATTTGTGCTGCTACTTTATGAATTGATCCTTCATTCTGCTTATACTTGATACTTCCATCAACCATAACTTTTGCATAAATTTTTTTCTTTTGATCATAGATTTCTGTTCCGGGTTTAATTACTCCTAATTCAATTAATGAACCAAAAGGAATTCTAGGTTTAGACTTATTATTTTGGATAGTGTCTAAATATTCATCTTTAATTATATTTGTATTTTTTATTCTTTTATCAGCAGCTTCAAAATAATTTTTTTCTTTTTCAATACCAAAATAAGATCGACCTAATTTTTTTGAAACTACCGCTGTTGTTCCTGATCCTAAAAAAGGATCTAATATTAAATCATCTTTATTGGAAGAGGCTAATATAATCCTATGAAGTAAAGCCTCTGGTTTTTGTGTTGAATGAACTTTTATTCCATTATTTTTTAATCTTTCTTTGCCATTGCATATAGGCAAACTCCAAGTTGATCTCATTTGCAAATCATCATTGAAAGACTTCATTGATTGATAGTTAAAAGTATATTTTGATTTTTTACTTTTTGATGCCCAGATTAATGTTTCATGAGCATTTGTAAATCTAGTACCCCTAAAATTTGGCATCGGATTATTTTTGTTCCAGATTACGTCATTTAAAATCCAAAAACCTAAATCTTGAATTATTTTACCAACTCTAAATATATTATGATAACTTCCAATTACCCAAATAGATCCATTTTTCTTTAATATTCTTTTACATTCTTTCAGCCATTCTGTTGTGAATTTATCGTATGTTTTAAAACTTTCAAACTGATCCCATTTGTCATTTACAGCATTTACTTTTGATCTATCTGGTCTAATCAAACTATTCTGTAATTGTAAATTATATGGAGGGTCGGCAAAAATTAAATCAAATGTTTCGTCAGGAACTTTTTTTAATTCCTTAATACTATCCCCATTAATAATTTTATTATGTAAATTTTTAGTAATCATTTTTTTTAAAAAACAATTAGACTCCAGGGCAGATTCCACGTCAACCAGAGATTGAAAAAAATGGACTCGATTTGTTGTATGATTTAATTGAGACTCAATATGTTGTGTATAGGGGCGAATGTTTTCCGATGATGCTTTGTTACACCAAATTTCTTAATTGCTAAAAGATGTATTTTAGTTCCATATCCCGCGTTTTTGTCCCAAGCATATTTAGTAAATTTTTTTGCCATTTGCGTAACAAGTCTATCTCTAGCAACTTTAGCGATTATCGATGCAGCAGATATTTCCGGTATTTTTTGATCTCCTTTAATAACATATTTTATATTATAATTTTTTATTTTTGGAATTTTATTTCCATCAATTAATACAATAGAAGGTTTTTTGTTTAATTTTTTTATTGCTCTTTCCATTGCCATTAAACTTGCATTTAAAATATTCAATTTTTCTATTTCTTTTATGGAGGCTGATCCAATAGACCAATAGGAATTTTTTTTTATGTATTTTTCTAATATCTCACGTTTTTTTTTTGTTAATTTTTTAGAATCTTTTAATTTTTTCTTATCTAAATTTTTTTTTAAAATAACTGCTGCAGCGTATACTGGTCCAATTAAACTTCCTCTACCCACCTCATCTACTCCAGCTATAATAACTTTCATTTCAAATTTTTAATTTTAAAGCATCAATTTTTTTTTTTATTTCTTTCAAATCAGCCCATGAATATTTTTTTTGATCAGCCTGCCTGAGTAAGTATGCAGGATGAAAAGTTATCATAGTAAGATAAGTCTTATTATTAATAATCAGTTCTTTCCAAGCGCCTCTTTCTTTTGATATTTTAATTTTAGATCCAAATAAAGCCTCCATAGCCGTACTACCCATAAGTATTAATATTTTTGGCTCTATAATTGATATATGTTCTCTCAAAAATTCTGAATATCTGTTTATCTCGTTAGGTTCTGGTTTTCTATTATTTGGAGGTCTAAAGTTAACAACATTTGTTATGTAAATATTTTCTCTATTTATGTTTATTGCACTAAGCATTTTATTTAATAATTGACCCGCATCTCCTACGAAAGGTTTTCCAATTTCATCTTCTTTTTGACCAGGTCCTTCTCCAACTATCATAATAGGGCTATTGGAATTACCATCACTGAAAACAAGTTGTTTGGCATTATTTTTTAAATTACAATTAGTAATATTATTAATTTTTGTTTTAAGAGCATTTAGTCTCTCATTTATGTTTTCAATTGTAGGTTTATTATTAAATCGATTTATGGGCTTGTTTTTGAAATTATAATCAATTTCAAAAGAATTTAACAATTTTTGGTCCATAATGTCATTTTGATTTTTATCTTTTACAATCATAGAATAGCAGCGTGATAAAAAAATTTAAATTAATATTATTTGCTGTTTTTTTTATATATCAAAATTCAGTCTTTTCTAAAACCAATGATAATAAAGATTTCAACCCCAGGTATCTATCGAATTATCTTTCAGCGATAATTCCACAAAATAATGATGATTCTATAAAATATTTTAACTTATCCAAAAATTTAATTGATGAACATGAGGGTTACTTAAAAAAATATACTTTCAATCTTGTTATTAACAACAAAGTTCAAGAGTCTATAAATTTAATTAAGAAAAATAAAAATAAATCTAATTCCAATTTTTTTGAAGCAAGATTATTACTTTTGACCGAAAATATTAAAAATAGAAATTTTGATAAAAATATCAAGTTACTTAATGAAATTAAAAATTATCGAGATTACAGTAATTACCATTATATCATTTTTGAAGTTCTAAATAGCTATAACGATTTATTTCTTAACAAAAAAATAAATTTAAAAAATGATAACAATTTTGGAAAATTAACATTAATTAATGAAGCATTTCAACATTGCTATTTAAATCAAACAGAAGCTAATTCAAAATTTTTAGATTTAATTAATTCTGAGGAAAGTGATTATACAAGATATTTATTTTTTTATTTAAATAATTTAATAAAAAAAAAAGATTACGTAAGTGCAACTCAAATATCAAAAACAATTAATAATATAAATAGTAATTTATTAATTCTGCAATCTAAAAAATGGATAGAAAACTCAGATTTTAAAAAATTTAAACAATTTTTTTCATGTGAGAGAGAAGCAGATATAGTTGCAGAATTTTTCTTTTTAATTGCAAATTTTTTAGCAGCAGATGGAGATTTCAAAAAATCTAATTTTTATTCCAGTATATCAAATTATTTAAATCCAAAATTTTATTTTAATTTAACACACCAGATTGAGAATTACTCTGAAAATAAAAATTATAAAAAAATGAAATTTCTTCTTGGTAAATTTAAAAAAAATGACGAAGTTTATTATTGGTACAAATTAAAAAAAATATCTCAAATTATTTATAATGAGAAAAATCCAGAAGAATCCTTATCATATATTGAGTCAAAATTTATTAATTATGTCAATCCATCTACAAAAATTATTTATGATATGGCCAATATCTACAAAAGAAATAAAGAATTTCAAAAATCAATTAAATATTATTCCATATTACTTGAAAAATTAAATTATAATTCCGATGAATATGCCGATGTTTTGTATAAGAGAGGCTCCAGTTATGAAAGAATAGGGGATGATGAAAATTCAGATATAGATTTACTTAAATCTTTATCTATAGATCCAGACAATCCTTATGTCTTAAATTACCTTGGTTATAGTTGGCTTGAAAGAAAACACAAAATTGAAGATGCAATTAATATGCTAGATAATGCATATAATCAAAAAAAAAATGATCCATTCATAATTGACTCTGTAGGATGGGGGTATTATCTCATTGGAGATTTTGTGAATGCTGAAAAATTTATAAGAAAAGCAATTCAACTTATGCCAAATGATCCTATAGTTAATGATCATTATGGAGATATCCTTTGGAAATTAAATAGAAAGATACAGGCCAAATATTATTGGCAAAGCGCAATTAATTCTGAAGATACAGATGACGAAGTGAGAAAAAACATTTCAAAAAAACTACTTGTTGGTCTTGATGAAAGTTAAAAAATGAAATTTAAAAAAATTAAATCATATGCAAAAATCAATTTATTATTAAGAGTTACAGGAAGATTAAAATCCGGATATCATAATGTCGAAAGTTTAGTTTCTTTTTTAGATTTACATGACGAGATAAAAATAAAAAAAACTTTAAATAATAAGCATAAAATAAATTTTTTTGGAAAATTTTCAAAAGGAATAAAAAAAAATAACACTATTTCTAAGTTGTTAAAAATTTTAGAGGAAAAAAAATTATTAAATAATCAAAAATATTTAATTAATGTAAAAAAAAACATTCCACAAAAGGCAGGCCTTGGAGGCGGTTCAATGAATGCTTCTGCAATCATAAGATTTTTTCTAATAAATAAAATTTTAAATTCTTCTAAAAAAAATATATTAGATTTAGCCAAGCAAATCGGGCATGATGTTCAATTAGGACTAGATTATAAAAATAAAATATTACACTCAAGTGGTGATTTAAAAACTTCATTAAAAAAATTAGGATTTTTTGTAATTGTAATTAAACCAAAATTTGGATGTTCTACTAAAAAAATTTACCAAGGAGTTAAAAGCTACTCAAAAAAAAAAATTATAAAAAATAAGAAAGATTACTTTAACTTAACAAATATTACAAAATCACAAAATGATTTAGAAAAAGTTGTATTTAAATATTATCCAAAATTAAACAAAGTAAAGTCATTTATGGAAGATTTGCCAAATATTAGACTTGTTCGTATGACTGGATCTGGTTCTGCTATACTTGGGTACTTCTTAACAAAAAATGCAGCAATAAATGCTGCAAAATTATTTAAAAACAAATATAAAAATTATTGGTGTATTACATCTAAAACTATATAAATTTTTTTTTTTGTGTTATACGAAAATTAACTTTGGGGCTTAGCCAAGTGGTAAGGCAGCGGTTTTTGGTACCGCCATCCTAGGTTCGAATCCTAGAGCCCCAGCCAAATATGATAAATTTATTAAGTAAAATATTTAAAAATAAAGATAATAATTATTACTTTGAAGATTTTAACAATTATAAAAAAAATTCAAGTATCGAAAAAATTTTTGATCTAATATCAAATATTCCAGAAAATAGTGAGATTAGATATGTTGGTGGTTTTGTTAGGAAAATTATTAATAAAGAAAAAGTAGACGATGTTGATCTTGCAACAAATGTAATCCCTGAAAAAATTTGCGAAATTTTAAAAAAAAATAATATTAGTTTCTATGAAAGTGGAATTGAGCATGGAACGATCACAGCAAAAATTGAAAATTATAAATTTGAAATTACAACTTTGAGAAAAGATATTTCAACAGATGGAAGACATGCAAAAGTAGAGTTTTCAAATGATTGGCATGAAGACGCTTCAAGAAGAGATTTTACTTTTAATGCAATTTATGCAGATCTTGATGGAAATTTATATGATCCGTTTAATGGAAAAGCTGATTTAAACTTAGGTATAGTAAAATTTATTGGAGATCCAGAAAAAAGAATTCAAGAGGATTATTTAAGAATTTTACGTTACGTTCGTTTTTATGTAAATTACAGCAAAATTGATCATGACGATAATTTAAAAAAAATAATTAAACAAAATATTAATGGAGTATCAAAAATTTCATCTGAGAGATTATTAGATGAATTAAAAAAATTAGTTTTATCTCCAGGTTTTTTAAAAATTTCTAAAGATAAATTTTGTCAAGAAATAATTAATCTTATATTTCCACAGTTAGTTAATCTTAAAATTTTTAAAG
>CACFUH010000019.1 GCA_902569415.1 uncultured Pelagibacteraceae bacterium | reverse complement strand
GATTCAGGTTTCAAAAATAGTGCTAATATTTTTAGTATAAGCGATACTTCAAAGTTTGGGGGAGAAATAGGATGGGTAGATGAAACACAGCTTAATGAATTGATGTTAAAAGAAATCAAAACATTAAAAATCAATGATATTACAAAGCCTATACAAACAACAAACGGATACTTAATTATAAAAGTTAACGATAAAAAAAAAAAAGAAGTAACAGTTGACTTCAATAAAACTGTAAAAAGATTAATAACGATGGAAAAGAATAGACAGCTTCAGCAATTTTCATTAATTTATTTCAATAAAATTAAACAAAATGTATTTGTAAGTGAAAAATAGTGTTTTATTAATAGTGTTAGGAGAGCCAAATAGTGTCTTTTCAGAGATATTGTTTAAAGCTTATAAAAGTAATTCAATTAAAAATATAAAAAAACCCATCATTGTAATTGGTTCAGTAGACTTATTAAGGGCTCAAATGAAATTACTTAAATATTCTATAAAAGTAATTCAGGTTGAACCTTCGGATATTGAAAATATTAAATTTAATAAAAAAAAAATTTATATAATTAATGTAGATTATAAATATAAGAAAATTTTTGATAAAATTTCAGATAAATCAAACTTATACATCAATAATTGTTTTAATTTAGCTTTAAAATTAATAAAAAATAAAACTGCAAGTGAATTAATTAATGGGCCAATATCCAAAACACATTTTTTAAAAAAAAAGTATTTAGGAGTCACAGAATATTTATCCTATAAAATAAAATCAAAAAAAAAGCCCACTATGTTAATATACAATTCATCTTTTGCTGTTTGTCCAGTAACTACGCATCTTCCTATTAGTCATATTAATAAATTTTTGACAAAAGAAAAAATAATAAATGATATTATAAATATAAATGATTTTTATAAATTAAGACTTAAAAAGAAAACTAAATTTGCTGTTTTAGGATTAAACCCTCATTGTGAATCAAATCAGAAAATTAGTGAAGAAAAAAAAATAATTATACCTGCTATAAGCAAATTAAAAAAAAGGGGAATTAAAGTATATGGTCCAATTTCTGCTGATACATTTTTTTCAAAAAAAAACTTAGAATATTATGATGTAGCAATTGGAATGTATCACGATCAAGTTCTTACACCAATGAAGACAATTTTTAATTTTAATGCAATAAATTTAACACTAGGGCTGTCATTTTTAAGAGCTTCACCTGATCACGGTCCAAACAACATTATGCTTGGAAAAAATATATCTAATCCACAATCTTTAATTTATTCAATTAATTTTTTTAATAAAATTAAATGAAAATTATAAAACCTAAAAAAAGTTTAGGTCAAAACTTTTTAATAGACAAAAATATAATTAATATTATTACAAAAGCTGGAAACATAACTAAAAATGATATTATTCTTGAAGTTGGGCCTGGCACAGGAAATTTAACTAAAGAAATTTTATCTAAAGTTCCAAAAAAAGTCTTTACTGTTGAAAAGGATATAAATCTTTCTAAGAAATTACTTGAAAAATTTAATAACAAAATAGTTTTAGTCAATGAGGATATTTTAAAAATAAATGAAAGGAAATTCACCTCAGATCCAATGATTGTATTTGGAAACCTGCCATTTAACATATCAACGCAAATCCTAGTTAAATGGATTAAATATAACGATTTAAATAAAACTTTTAAAAAATTTATTTTAATGTTTCAAAAAGAAGTGGCAGAAAGAATAGTTGCAACGACAAATAAAAAAAGTTATGGGAGACTTTCTATATTAACTTCATGGAAAATGAACGTTAAAAAAATAATAGATGTATCTCCAAATTCATTTTATCCTATACCAAAAATAAAAAGTACTGTTTTGCTAATAGAACCTAAAAAAAAAATTTTTAATATTCAAAATCCAAAAAACCTTGAACATATTACAAATATTTTTTTTAACCAAAGAAGAAAAATGGTTAAAAAACCGTTAAGTATACTTTTTAAAAGTAATTTTGATGAAATATCAAAAAAACTTAACATAAATCTCAGTGACAGGCCTCAAAATTTATCGCCATTAAAATATTTTGAATTATGTAAAGAATATGAAAATTTAATTTCTTAATTTAATTATATGATCTTCAATTTTTTTTTTTATTATATGTATGTTCTAAATTATTAGTTTTGACATCAATAAATTTAACAATTTCATTATAACATGTTTCTAAATTATCATTTATCACTACAAAATCGTAATTTTTCCAATGGTTAATATCTTCGTTAAATTGTTTCATTCTTTTATGAACAATATTTTTATCTTTCATATCTCTATTTCTTAACCTATTAAACAATTCATCTTTACTGGGTGGTAGAATAAAAAATGTAATTAATTTAAATCCTAAATTATATTTTTTTATTTGCTCTGTTCCCTGCCAATCTATTATTTTATCTTCAGTGTTTGATCTTTTTGACTTAGCTATTAACTGCACAATAGTTTCAGTATCGGAGGTGGTGTAAAATATTGAACCTTCTTGAACCAGCTTTGATCTTAAAGTTATAGCATTTGTTAAATTTCCATTGTGAGAAACACTTATTCCTCCAGCATTGGTGTCTGCGAAAAAGGGCTGAATGTTTCTTAATGTTGTGCCACCAGTTGTGCTGTATCTATTGTGGCCCACAGCATACTTACCTGGTAGTTTTTTTAAAACCTTTTCTTTGTTAAAATTATCCCCAACTAAACCAAATCTTTTTTCAGAATGATATTTTTCACCATCAAAAGTTACAATTCCGCATCCTTCTTGTCCTCGGTGCTGAAGTGCATGCAAACCAAGAGCAGTAACTGCAGAAGCATCATTCACATTACTTATTCCAAATACTCCACATTCTTCTTTTAATTTTGGGTTATAATTCTTGAACTTTTTCTTTAGCATCGTTGTAATTTTCTTGGTTAGGAAATTCTTTAATTAGATAACTACTACCTTTTGCAACGATTGGAAAGGTTAAGGATTTATCTAAATCTATGGGCCACTTTTTGTAATTATAAATTATACTTATAGTTGAAAAAATACACACACATATAATATATGACCGTAAAAAGCCAAAAAAGAAACCAAATACTTTATCTAGCGTTCCTAATCCAGAATAAGTAACAGCTTTTCCAATTCCTTTATTTATCATCAATATAATAAAAATAATTATTACAAAAATTCCTATTCCAAGAACAATATCTAAAACATATTCGTTATCTATAATTCCTTCTACCAAAGGTTTAACCTTAGGAAATATTATAAGAGTTAAAACATAAGCCAATAACCATTTTGAGGCAGCCAACAAACTTAAAATAAAACCTTTTCTTGAACATTTTATCAAAGATAACATAGTAAAAAATATATATATTAAATCAAAACTTGAAATTCCTTCAAAAATTTTAAAAAAATCCTGCATCAAAAAATTTATTTATTACCAAAAGGTTGAAATGTTAATAATAGAGCTGGCAATAAAGTTAGTACTGATATCATTGCTAATAACATTGCAATTCCAGTAAATATTCCAAAATATATAGTAGGGATAAAATTAGATAAGACTAAAATTGAAAACCCAAAAACGATAGTTATTGATGTATTTAATATTGCAACTCCAACTGTCGAATGACATTTCTTTAATGTTAAATTGTAATCATTTATTTTTTTATATTCTTCCCTAAATCTATAAATATAGTGGATACTATTATCGACAGCTATTCCTATTGTAATAGCTGCAATAGTTATAGTCATCATATCCAAAGGAATTTTTGCCATTCCTATAATACCTAAAATAAAAAATGCAGCAATAAAGTTTGGAACTACACCAATTAAAGATAATTTAACATTTTTAAACAAAACAAAGAACATTACAAATATTCCAATCATAACGAAACCAAGTGTTAAAATCTGTGATTTAAATAAACTCTGTAATAAGTTATTAAATAAAATTAAGACTCCTGCTAGCTTATACTCTTCTTTTTTTAAACCTAGTTTGTTTTCTAGATCATAGTTAATTTGCTTTATAAGATCATTCCTTCTTAATCCTTCATTAGAATCCTTTATTCTTAAATTAATTCTTGCCTCAGAGTCTTCTATTGAAATATATGGATCAACTATTTCTTTTCTAATTGTTTCTGGAATCTTTGAATAAAGAACACCCATCTCAAGGCTTCCCAGTGGCTTATTATCATTTAAAACAGTAGCAACTTGAATTATAGACGAAAAAGATAACACTTTTCCAACAGCAGGCAAGCTATCCAGGTAATTATGGACTTTATCAATTTTATCTATTTTGTCTTTTGTAAACCAATACTTTGACTCATCATTTTCAGCATCATTTTCACCCCATTCATCTTCTTCTTCGGCTTCTTCATCTTTTTTTGGAAACTTTATAATTACTTCAAGTGGGGTGGTACCACCTAATTTTTCATCTATAAGCTTCATACCTTTGTAGATTTCTGTATTTTTACTAAAATAATTAATAAAACTATTTTCAACTTCAAGACGAGAAATTCCTAAAATACTGATAAAAAATATTATTGCACTAATAAAAAAAATTAAACTTTTGTTTTTAATTGATATTTTACCCAACAAATTTGTAAAAACTGAATTTCTATTTTCGTTTACATTAACACTTACATCAGAAATAAAACTAATTAAAGTTGGCAACAAACTAAATGTAACAACAAATGAAACAATTAAACCTATAGTCATCATCCAACCGAAATCTATAATCGGTCTTATTCCGCTAAAAATTAATGAAAGAAATGCACAAATTGTTGTGAGAACTGTATAAAGAATTGGCCAAAACATTTTACTTGTTGCTTCAAGTATTATTTCCTTTTTATTCATGTTTGGTTTTTCTTTGGATAGTTGTAAAAATCTCGTACTCATATGTATGTTCATCGCCATAGTTAAAATTAGCATTAAGGCGATAAAGTTTGATGATATAACAGTGACTTTCCAACCTAATAAACCTAGAAGACCCATCATTATTATTACTGATAAAAAACAACTGCTTATTGGAACTATCATCCAGACAATTTTTTTAAAAACAAACCAAAGAGTTACCAAAATAAATATCAATACCCCTATACCAAAAACAATAATGTCACTTTTTTATAAATGACATCATGTCATCTGCAATCATAGGAATTCCCCCAAGATGTATTTTGGCTTCTTTTTGATATGATTTAATTATTTCTCTTATTTCAATAATATTCTGATGATTTTTTTTCTTTAACTTATCTTTATAAATTTCTATTTCTTTTTTATTCTTTATCTCTTCAGGGACTTCATTTTTTTTTATATTTACAATTATACCGGTTGTTTTTCCATCTTCACTAATTACGAAGTTTCTAAAAACAGGACTATTTAAAATTTCATCGAAACCTCTTTTTTTATCAATTCCATCACTTTTAAGAGTACTAAAATTTTGTAATCTTTCAGTTAGTGTTTTGTCAGTGCTATTTAAAAGAGGTATGTCTAAAATAGTTACAACGCTATATACCCAATCTAAACTTTGTATTTTATATTTTAAACTAAGTAAATTATTTATAGAATTTTCTGAAATTATATTTTCATTTGGAGTAAATGTTAAAACAAGAAATTCTTTAGATTTATATCTTTCTGATATTTCTCTTAGATATTCTAAGTCAGGATCTCCTTCAATTAATAAAGTTTCTGAAGAAGCATCAAGTCTAAAATCTTTTGCAAAAAATCCAAAACAAGCAACACAAAGCAATAAAAATACAAAAATTATTTTTGGTTTTTCAATTATATTTTTTTGATAAAAATGTGAAAACATCTATTACCAACTTATATAATTAAATTTAGCTATTTTGAATATCTTTAAATCTGGTAAACATCTCCTCAAATTCAAGCATTACTGTACCAGTTGGGCCATGCCTTTGTTTAAGTATGAGAAGTTCAGCTAAATGAGAAATTTCATTCATTTTTGCCTGCCATTCTGCATGCTCAACGGTTGCAGGTCTAGGCTCTTTATTTTTTAAATAGTATGACTCTCTGAAGACGAACATTACAACATCCGCATCTTGTTCAATTGATCCAGATTCTCGCAGATCTGAAAGCAAGGGTTTTTTATCATCTCTAGATTCCACAGCTCTTGATAATTGTGAAAGAGCTAACACAGGAACAGAAAGTTCTTTTGCTAGTGCTTTCAACCCTTGGGTAATTTCTGAAATTTCTTGGACTCTTCCGTCTCTAAAATTGGCAGCTCTCATTAATTGAATATAATCAACTACCACCATATCAAGTCCATAAAGTCTCTTTATTCTTCTTGCTCTATTACTTAGTGCAGCAATACTAATTGCTGGTGTTTCATCAATATAAAGGGGTAGTTCTGAAATATTTTTTGAAGTTTCAATAAATTTATCAAATTGCTCTTCAGAAATTCTCCCTCTTCTTATATCATTTGATTTAATTCTTGATTGTTCTGCTAAAATTCTAGTTGAAAGTTGTTCTGATGACATTTCAAGAGAAAAAAATGCAATCGTAGATTTTCTGCCATCTTCTTGAATTTTTTTTGCTGCATTAAATGCAATATTAGTTGCTAGCGCTGTTTTCCCCATTGAAGGACGTCCTGCAATAATTAGCAAATCGGATTTATGTAATCCTCCCAATCTATCATCAAGATCAGTTAATCCTGTTGGCACTCCAACAATTCCTTCGTCATTTTTATATGCATTAGAAGCCATTTCAATAGTCATTTTCATTGCCTCATCAAATTTAACTAATGAAGAACTAAATGATCCTTTTTCAGCTAAATCAAACAAAGATTTTTCAAAATTTGCTATAATTGATTGACCATCGTTATCCAGATCATTTAAATTTGCAGTATCGATTATATTTTCAGAAATTTTAATTAATTCTCTTTTAACAAAAAGATCATAAATCAGTTTAGAATATTCTATTGTTTGACGAGATGAAGTTGAAAACTTAGTGATCTTAATTAAATAATCTGGAACATTTATTTCATCTTTTTCTTTTTCGAAATAGTTTTTTAAAGTTATAGGGTTGGCTAGCATGCCACTAAAAATTAATTTTTCAATAGCCGCAAATATTTTTCGATGCATTGGATCATAAAAATTATTACTTTTAACGATCATGTTAATTTCATCAAAAATTTCGTTAGAAACTAAAATTGATCCTATAACCGCTTGTTCAGCTTCAATATTATTCGGGAGTTCATTAACTTCATTTTGAACAATATTATATGTTTTGGCCATAGAACAAGAATATTAAAATCTACTTAGCTAGCAATATATAAAATAAGCTGGGGAAAAAATTGTATAATTATTTATTATCTTCAGATATTACTTTTATATCTATCTCAGATCGAACTTCAGGATGTAAATTTAGTTCTACCTTAAAAGTTCCAATAGATTTTATTTCTTTGATAGGTTGTATTAAAGATGGATTAATTTCAATTTTTTCTACTTCTCTTAAAATTTTTGCAATCTCAGTCGGCTTTACTGATCCATAAAGTTCTTTATTTTCTGTAGCTAATTTTTTAACTATAAATTCTTTTTTTTGTATTTTTTCTTTAATGGCTTTTGCATTTTTCTTTTTTTCTTGATCCTTTTTTGAAAGTTCATTTTTAATCTTTTCTACTTCTTTAATATTTTCTTTAGAAGCAAATAGAGCTTTTTTTTTTGAAATTAAATAATTTCTTGCAAAACCTCTTCTTACATCAATTACATCACCAATTGATCCTACTTTGCCAACGTTTTCTAACAATATTACTTTCATTAAATTAAAGCTAAATTTCTTGCCCTTTTAATAGATATTGATAATTCCCTTTGTTTTTTTTGGCTTACCGAAGTAATTCTTGAAGGCATTATCTTTCCATTTTCAGTAACATATTTTCTTAATAGTTTAATATTTTTATAGTCAACTTCAGGAGATCCTTTTAATGATAAAGGACATTTTTTTTTAAATTTAAATTTTTGAGGTTGAAAAATACTTAATTTAGCAAAATTACTTTGATTTGATTTTTTTCTATTTGTTTTTTTCATTTTTTAATTTGGTTTTCTTTAGTATCTTCATTTTTTTTTTCAAAATAGTTTGTTTTTAAATCTAATTTTTTTACTTTTACAGTTAAATATCTTAAAAGATTCTTGTCTAACCTCTCACTTTTTTCAAGCTCATTAATTGTTTTATTATTTCCCTCGATTTTAAAGTGAATATAGTTTCCTTTTTTGTTTTTTTTTATCAAATAAGACATATTTATAAGTCCCCAATTTTCAGTTTTTACTACTTTGCCTTGGCTTTTATTAACCAAATTTGTATATTTTTCTAATAATTGTTTCAGTTGTGCGGGGCTAGTATCTTGCCTTGCTATAATTGTGTGTTCGTAAAAGTTCATATTTTAAAGTTTCGAAAAAAAGGGATATACTATTATAAAAATTTAATTACAACACAAAAAACACTATAATTTTATAATAAACTCTATGTTTTCAGTAATTTTTCCAGGTCAAGGTTCGCAATTTGTTGGTATGACCAAAGATCTATATAACAATTATACTTATATAAAAGATCTTTTTAAATTAGCAGATGAAATTTTAGGTTATTCAATAACTAAAATTATATTAGAAGGTTCAAAAGAAGAGTTAGATTTAACACAAAATACACAACCAGCCATTTTTATTTCTAGTTTTTCAATATTTGAAATGATCAAAAGAGAAAGTAAATTAAAATTATCTGATGCAAAATATTTAGCCGGACATTCACTTGGCGAATATTCTGCACTAGCAGCTGCCGGTTCTTTAGATTTTGAAATTGCATTAAAACTTTTGAATGAAAGAGGAAAAGCAATGCAGACATCAGTACCAAAAGGTACCGGTGGTATGTTGGCTGTTCTTGGAGCGGATATAGAGGAGATATCTGGTTTATTGTATGAAAATAAAAATAAGTACAAATGTTATATAGCCAACGATAATTCAAATGGCCAGATAGTTCTAAGTGGTTTAAATTCTGATATAGAAAAAATTATTAATGATTTAAAATCAAAAAATATTAAAAATATTAAACTTCCAGTTAGCGCACCTTTTCATTGTGAATTAATGAGCAAAGCAACTTTTCATATGAAGGATAAGATTTTAAATGCCAAATTCAAAAAACCAAAAAATATTATCATTTCAAACGTTACAGGATCTGAGACTCAAGAAGTAGATGAAATAAAAAAGCTATTGATACAACAAATAGAAAGCCCAGTGAGATGGAGAGAAAGTGTTGTTTATATGATAAAAAATGGAGTTACAAATTTTATTGAAATTGGACCGGGAAAAGTATTATCTGGGTTAATAAAAAGAATAGATAAAACTGTTAAAATAAATACTATTAATAAATTTGAAGATATAAGTGAAATTGCTTAAATGATTAATTTTAAAAACAAAAAAATTGTTATAACCGGTGCTACTGGAGGAATTGGAAGAGATATTGTTAAAAAGTTTGTTTCTTTAGAAGCAAGCGTTTTTGCAACAGGAACAAATACTGAAAAACTAAATTTATTGAAAAAAGACTTCCCCAAAATTAATATTATAAAATTTGATATTTCTGAACATTCAAAAATAGAAGAGTTTATCGATAATGCATCAAATCAATTGACTGGATTAGACATATTAATAAACAATGCTGGAATAAACAAAGACAACTTATCTTTAAGAATGAAAGATGAAGAATGGAAAAAAGTGATTGATATCAATTTAGGATCAACTTTTTTATTATGTAAATATGCGTTAAAAAAAATGCTGAAAAATAAATATGGAAGAATTGTAAATATTACATCCGTAGTAGGGCATACAGGAAATATAGGACAAGCAAATTATGCGGCTTCAAAAGCTGGAATTATAGGAATGACAAAATCATTAGCTATAGAATATGCAAAAAAAAATATTACATTAAATTGTGTATCACCTGGATTTATTCAATCAAAAATGACAGATAATATTATTGAAAGTGTCAGGGCAGTCTTAACCTCTAAAATACCCATGTCAAGATTGGGAAATGGAGAAGATGTGGCCAATTCAGTTGCTTTTTTATCATCTGATCAAGCTTCTTATATAACTGGAGAAACCATACATGTTAATGGAGGCATGTATATGGCTTGACAAAAAGTTTTAATAAATTAATAACAACTTAAACACAAAAGGATTTTTATGTCAGATGATATTTCAAGCAAAGTAAAAAAAATTGTAGCAGATCATTTAGGAATAGAAGAATCGAAGGTAACAGATGAATCAAGTTTTATAGATGACTTGGGAGCTGATAGTTTAGATACAGTTGAGTTAGTAATGGCATTTGAGGAAGAGTTTGGTTCTGAAATTTCTGATAGTGAAGCTGAAAAAATTCTTACAGTAGGGGATGCTGTAAAATTTATCGAGAGTAAATCAAATTAAACAGTATATTTTAAAATGTCTTTAGCCAAAGACGGGATAATGGTAGTATTATCTTCACCGTCTGGAGCGGGGAAAACCACTCTTGTAAAAAAAATTTCATTAGAAAAAAACTTTAAGATTTCAGTTTCACATACAACACGAAAACCACGAACTAATGAAATTGATGGTAAAGATTATTTTTTTGTTAATGAAGAACAATTTAAAGACTTAATTAATAAAAAAGAATTTTTAGAATATGCACAAGTTTTTGAAAATTATTATGGTTCATCAAAAATTAGAGTAATTGAAAATTTAAAAAAAGGTAAAAATGTTATTTTTGATATAGATTGGCAGGGAACAGAGCAAATAAAAAAATATAATTTAGGATTTAAATTAATTACATTTTTTATTCTACCACCCAGTAAAGATGAATTGTTTAATAGGTTAAGAAATAGAGATATGAAAGATAAAAATATTGTTCATAAAAGAATGAAACAATTTAACGAAGATATTAACCATTGGAAAAATTACGATTTTGTAGTGATAAATGATAATTTAGAAACATGTTATAATGAAATTGTTAAATTTATTGATGTCAAAACTAATAATTTAGAACATACATATAATAAAAAAAAAATTGAAGATCATATAATTAAATTAAGAAATTAAATTTTCATATTCTTTACATAATTCAAAATATTTTAATGGCGATAAATTTTGAGGCCTGTCACTGAGATTTATGTTAAGTTTTTTTGATATTTCATCAAAATTACTTTTAAAAAGTATACTTAACGGTTTTTTAACCATTTTTCTTCTTTGGTTAAAAAAAATATTTGTAATATGTTCAAGGTTTTTTGGATTTTGAATATTAAAAATTTTTTTTTTAGGTTCTATTAGCAAAACAGTACTTTTTATTTTTGGTATAGGATAAAATGAATTTGGAGATACATCTATTATTTTTTTAACGTTCATTTTCCATGAAGTTAATATAGAAAGTCTCCCATAACTTTTTTTATTTGTCGTTGCAACTATTCTTTCTGCCACTTCTTTTTGAAACATTAAAATAAATTTTTTAAAAGTTTTATTTAAATCGTTATATTTAATCCATTTAACTAGGATTTGCGTTGATATGTTAAATGGCAGGTTTCCAAATACAATCATTGGATCTGAGGTGAATTTCCTTTCATTTATTTTTAAAATATCCTCATTGACTAAAACTATTTTGTTATTAAATTTTTCAAGTAATTTCTTAGAAAGATTTATATCCTTTTCAACAGTAAAGACTTTTTTTGGAACTTTAGATAAAATTTCTTTAGTTAAATTTCCTGTGCCAGGCCCAACTTCAAGAATAATATCATTTTTAGTTATGTTTCCAGCTTTTGTAATAATATTAATTATATTTTTGTCTATTAAAAAGTTTTGACCTAAACTTTTTTTAGGTTTTATAATTTTCATTTAATTTTATTAAAAAAATTAATTGAATAAATTAAAGATTGTGGATTAGATATATTTTTTCCAAGCATAATGTTGTTTGGACCGTGATCAGGTGAAGCTCTTAAAAATGACAGCCCTAGTGTTAAATTTATTGCATTAAAATTAAAAATTGTCTTCATTGGTGTAAGAACTTGATCGTGATACATTCCAATTGCTACATCATAATATTCTAAGTTTTTTTTTGAAAAAAATGTATCAGCAGAAATTGGACCATATACTTTAATTCCCCTTTTTTTTAATTTGCTTATAGCAGGTATAATTATTTTTTTTTCTTCACTAATTTTCTGATTTGATTCACAATGAGGGTTTAATCCTAAAACAGCAAATTTAGTTTTCTTTTTAAGTCTTAATTTATAAAAATCATTTATATTTATAATATCATTTATTATTTTTTCTTTTGTCAAAAATTTATTAATATGACTAATAGGAAGATGCGTAGTTACTGGACAAACAGCAAAAGATGAATTGTATATTAACATAGTGGGCTTTTTTTTTGATTTTATTTTATAGGATAAATATTCTGTGACTCCTAAATACTTTTTTTTTAAAAAATGTGTTTTGGATATTGGCCCATTAATTAATTCACTTGCAGTTTTATTTTTTATTAATTTTAAAGCTAAATTAAAACAATTATTGATGTATAAGTTTGATTTATCTGAAATTTTATCAAAAATTTTCTTATATTTATAATCTACATTAATTATATAAATTTTTTTTTTATTAAATTTAATATTTTCAATATCCGAAGGTTCAACCTGAATTACTTTTATAGAATATTTAAGTAATTTCATTTGAGCCCTTAATAAGTCTACTGAACCAATTACAATGATGGGTTTTTTTATATTTTTAATTGAATTACTTTTATAAGCTTTAAACAATATCTCTGAAAAGACACTATTTGGCTCTCCTAACACTATTAATAAAACACTATTTTTCACTTACAAATACATTTTGTTTAATTTTATTGAAATAAATTAATGAAAATTGCTGAAGCTGTCTATTCTTTTCCATCGTTATTAATCTTTTTACAGTTTTATTGAAGTCAACTGTTACTTCTTTTTTTTTTTTATCGTTAACTTTTATAATTAAGTATCCGTTTGTTGTTTGTATAGGCTTTGTAATATCATTGATTTTTAATGTTTTGATTTCTTTTAACATCAATTCATTAAGCTGTGTTTCATCTACCCATCCTATTTCTCCCCCAAACTTTGAAGTATCGCTTATACTAAAAATATTAGCACTATTTTTGAAACCTGAATC
>CACFUH010000018.1 GCA_902569415.1 uncultured Pelagibacteraceae bacterium | reverse complement strand
AGATGAAATGGAAAAATCAATTATAGAATTTGATGTCGTCCAAAAAAATGAACAGGGAAATTTAATTTACATAGATATGTTTTTATTTCCTGCTGGAACTATTGTTGCGAGCGGTCCAACATGTGCAGAAGATGGTCCAGGAAGATGGCTTCCAAAACCCTCTGATACATTTAGAATTTTTGGTGATCTTTTAAAACCAAGTGTTGGATTTAAAATGATCCCAATGATTTGGTATGAAATGATGGGAGTTAATCGAATAGTTGGCTTTATATTGCCTGATTGGATAGCAGATATTATACCAGGAAAATATCCAGTCCATAGTGCAGACGGAACAGTAAAACCTAACTTTAAAAGTAAAGTATTAGATGTTGTAACAGGTGAGTTCGAAGCACTTAAAATTCCAGTTCCAACAGGACATATATGGGATTCATTTTTAAGAGTATTTTTAGGATTAACACTTGGTATTATTTTTGGTGTTCCATTAGGTTTGTTTATGGGTCTAAATAGATTTGCTAAAGGATTTTTTGATCCATTGGTTGAATTATACAGACCGGTTCCCCCTCTTGCTTGGGCTCCATTAGTTATTACTGTTTTTGGAATTGATAATTTAGGAAAAGTATTTTTATTATTTATGGTTTCATTTTCTATTATGATTATTTCAGCTAGAGCTGGTGCATCAGGAACTCAACTTTCAAAAATTCACGCCGCCCATTCATTGGGTGCTTCTAGGTGGCAAATATTAAGAGAAGTTATATTTCCTAATTCATTGCCTGAAATATTAACAGGTGTAAGGGTTGCAGTTGGTATGTGTTGGGGAACATTAGTTGCTGCTGAATTTTTGGCTGGTACTTCAGGAATTGGATTTGTGGAAAATGTCGCAAGAAAATATATGCAATATGAAGTTATTTGGATAACTATATTCGTAATGGGAATGCTGGGACTATTATTCGACGTTACAATTAGAAAAATAATAGATAAAACTATTCCATGGCGTGGAAAAGGTTAATATTTTTATTTTTATTTCTAAGTTCAATTGTTGAAGCTAAAGAATTAAACCTAAAAAAAATTATTTCATTAGATGAACCGTGGGGCTCCACTTTCATAAGTGATGATGAATTATTAATTACCGAAAAATCAGGCAAAATAAAGTTATTAAATATAATTAACAATAATATTAGTGAGATAGATCACGACTTAAAAGTATTAAATTACGGTCAAGGTGGACTCTTAGATATTATATTTCATAATAATTCTGTATGGGTATCCTATACCGAACAAAGAGAAAATTGGGAAACAAGTACATCTATAGCTAAAGGATTATTTGATAAAAATAAAATAGATTTTAAAAATATTTTTCAAGCCTCTCCTCCAATCGACTCTCCATATCACTTTGGGTCTAGACTTGCTATTAAAGGTGATTATTTGTTCGCTTCACTAGGAGAAAGAGGGCAAGGTATGATTGCTCAAGATGAAACAAAACATCCTGGAAGTATAATTAGAATTCATTTGGATGGAAGTATTCCAAAAGATAATCCAAAATTTAAAAATAAAAGAAAATGGCTTCCTGAGATTTATCAAATAGGTGTAAGAAATCCTCAAGGCTTAACATTGTCACCTTTTGATGGAAAAATTTATATTAGTAATCATGGAGCTAAAGGTGGTGATTGGTTTGGTGAAGTTAAAGAAGGAGAAAATTATGGTTGGAAAATATTAGGATGGGGAGGCACAAATTATAGTGGTACAAAAATTGGTCCTAAATGGAAACCAGGTTTTACAAAAGCAATTCAATATTGGGTACCTTCTATTGCAACGAGCGCAATTACTATTTACAAAGGTGAAGAGTTTAAAGAATGGAATGGTTATGCCCTTATCACTTCTTTGAAAGATAAGTCTCTGAGAAAACTTGATTTTTCTGACAAAAAAAATGTTAAAGAAGATATTGTTTTTAAGAATAAAATTGGAAGAATAAGAGATATACAAATACATCCGAGTACTGGTAAGATATATTTTTTAAGTCATAATGCGCTATGGTTAATGGAAAAAAGCTAAATCAGATAATAATAAAAATATTAAAAAAAAATGGTTTAAATACAAGCCATGCAACGATTTGTTCAAAAGCATTAATAAATGCTGAACTAGTTGGTGCTCATTCTCATGGGTTATCGAGATTAAAAATGTATTGTGATAGGATTCAAAAAAAAGTCATTAATCCAAAACCAAAAATTAAAATTAAAAAAATTTCTCAATCAATTTCACAGATTGATGCAAATAATAGCATTGGATTTGTAGCTGCTGATATTGGAATAAAACAAGCAATTAAAAATGCAAAAAAAACAGGAATCGGATTAGTTGGAATTAAGAATAGCGGTCACTACGGTTTATCAGGTTATTATGCAGAACAAGCAGTTAAGAAAAATTTAATTGTTTTCTGTTTTACCAATGCACCACCAGCAATAGCGCCTCATGGAGCAAGGAAAAGCTTGTTTGGTACAAATCCAATATGTTTTGGAACTCCAACATCATCAAAAGTTCCTTTTATTTTAGACACATCTGTTTCAGTAATAAATAGAGGAAAAATTAGAGTTGCTGCAACAAATGGAAAAAAAATACCAAGAGGAGTTGCTTTAGATAAATTTGGTAAACCAACTACAGATGCAAAAAAAGCATTAGCGGGTATTCAATTGCCTATTGCAGGTTTTAGAGGTTCAGGGCTTGCATGGATGGTTGATATATTAAGTGGTGTTTTTACAGGTGGAAATCATGGTGGAAAAGTAAAAGATCCTTTTGATGATTTTTCTGGTCCACAAAATATTGGTCACTTATTTTTTGTGATGAAATCTAATCTTTTTGTTGGAAATTACAGTGAAAGAATAAAAGAAAATATTAAAAGGATAAAAAGATTACCTAAAATAAAAGGCATAAAAGAAATTTTATATCCTGGTCAAAGTAAACAAAGAAGATATAAAAAAAATCTCAACAAAGAGATTAATATTTCAACAAATATTGCTAAAGATCTTAAAAAGTTAAATGCTTAATAAAGAAGTTTTAAACAATATATTTAAAAAATTGTTAGAAGAAGCAAAAAATTCCTATGATGATTTCAATTCTGCTGATGGAAAAATAGGAGATGGAGATTTAGGCGTTACAATCTTACACGGTTTAGAAGAAGTAAATAATAGTATTAGTAAATTCAGTGATGATATGGGAGCAAATTTTATGCTTTGCTCTCAGGCGTTTGTCAAAAAATCTGGATCCAGCTTTGGTACTTTAATTGCTTTCTCATTTATGAATATTTCAAAAAATTTAAAAGGAAAAACCGAGTGTAACCACAAAGATATCATTACTATTTTTGAAACTACTTTAAAAACAATACTTGAAAGAGGCAAAACCAATCTCGGAGATAAAACTATTGCGGATAGTTTAGATTTAATAATTAAAAATCTTAAAGATAATAAAAATTATTCTGAAGTATTTAAATCATCAACAAAACAAGCTTTGGAAGATTTTAAAGGTAAAAAAATCAAAATAGGTAGAGCTAGAATGTTTGAAGAAAAAACCATGGATCTAGATGACCCAGGAATGTTCGCATTACAAAGGTTAAGTTCAATATTTTAAAAAATAATTATTCTAACTCTATGGTACTAGGAGGTTTGGTAGTGATATCATAGACCACTCTATTAATACCACTTACAGAATTAATAATTTTATTAGATACTTCTTGAAAAAATTTTTTACTAAAAGGAAAAAAATCTGCTGTCATTCCATCTTCAGATGTAACTGCTCTTAGTAAGCAGGTATATTCATAAGTTCTCTTATCTCCCATAACTCCAACTGTTTTTAATGGCAACAGTGCGGCATAAGCTTGCCAAATATTATTATAAAGATTTGAATTTCTTAATTCATTAATAAAAACATAATCTGCTTCTTTTAATATATTGATTTTTTCTTTTGTAATTTTACCTGGAATTCTAATAGCAAGACCAGGACCAGGAAATGGGTGTCTTAAAAGTAAATCTTTAGATAATGACAATTCCTTACCAAGTTTTCTTACTTCATCTTTAAATAAACTATTAAGAGGTTCAATCAATTTAAGATTCATTTTCTTTGGTAAGCCTCCAACATTATGATGAGATTTAATTTTAGATGATGGACTTCCTGTTACTGTTTTGCTTTCAATTAGATCAGGGTACAAAGTTCCTTGGGCTAAAAATTTTACATTTTTAATTTTTTTTGCATATTTTTCGAATAATTGAATAAAAAGTTTTCCAATAATTTTTCTTTTGGTCTCTGGATTATTAATATTTTTAAGTCTACTTAGGAAAATACTGGAAGCATCTACATATATTAATTTTAATTTTAATCTCTTTTTAAAATTATGAACAACTTCATGCTCTTCATTTTTTCTCAACAATCCAGTATTTATAAAAATACATGTTAATTTATTTCCAACAGCTTTTTTTAATAACAAAGCAACAACACTGCTATCTACGCCTCCAGATAAGGCACAGATAACTTTATTATTTTTAACCTTGCTTCTTATATCTGTAATTAAATTTTTTTTTTGGTTTTTTAGGCTCCAAGTTTTCTTAACTTTACATATTCTGAATAAAAAATTTTTGATTAGAATTTTGCCGTTATGAGTATGACTTACCTCTGGATGAAACTGTACCCCATAATATTTTTTCTTTTCATTTACAATAATTGCATTTTTTGAATTATTGCTTGATGCCACTTTTTTAAAACCACCAGGTATTTTATGAACAATATCTTGATGACTCATCCAGACCAATGTTTTATTTTTTTTAAAAAAATTTTTAGTAATTAAACTTTTTGAATTACTTTGTAATATTGCATGACCAAATTCTCTTTCATTAGATATTTTAATTTTTCCTCCAAATTTTTTTGCTAAAATTTGATGCCCATAGCAAATTCCAAGTATAGGTATATTTAATTTTAAAATATTATTATTTAAGGCAACAGATTTTTTTTTAGTAATAGTTAATGGTCCACCTGATAAGATTATACCTTTAATTGTTTTATCATTTATTAAATTTTTTATTTTTTGAAAATTAATGATTTCTGAATAAACACCACACTCTCTTATCTTTCTTGCAATAAGCTGGGTAAATTGAGAACCATAATCAACTATGATAATTTTTTCTAATAATTTCTCTTTATTCATTTTTTATAACATGATCTACATTATGAACCATGCTTTCATAGAAACCCGCTTTGCTAATTTTACGAAATTCTCCTCTTTCGTTTAAATCTTTTAAATTTTTTGCACCTAAATAGCCCATTGAAGATTTTAATCCTCCAATTAAATTATAAATTATTTTTTCTACTGGTCCTTTATATTTTACTAATCCTTCAACACCTTCAGGAACATATTTCTTAATATCTTTATTTTTTTTTTGGTAGTATCTGTCTGCTGAGCCAGCATTCATAGCTCCAACAGAACCCATTCCTCTAAAACTTTTATACATTTTACCTTTATAACTAATGATTTTCCCTGGACTTTCGTTTGTTCCTGAAAATAAAGATCCTATCATAACGGCGTCTGCACCAGCAGCAATTGCTTTGGCTAAATCTCCTGAAAATTTAATGCCTCCGTCTGAAATTATTTTTGTTTTATATTTTTTTAATGATCTTTTAACATCAATCACTGCGCTTAATTGTGGTACTCCGATACCAGCCACTAATCGAGTTGTGCAAATAGATCCTGGTCCTATACCAACTTTAACTATATCAACACCGTTATCTGCCAGAAATCTCGCGGCTTTACCTGTTGCTATATTTCCAACACAAAGAGTAGAGTTTTTTAACCTTTTTTTGATCTTTTTAACCATGCTCAATACTTTTTTTGTATGACCATGTGCTGTATCAATTACAATTAAATCAGTTTTAATCCTAACAAGCTCTTCTACTCTTTCCAAATCTTTATCATTTACTCCTATAGCGGCCCCAACTAAATAATTTTTCTTTTTAACTTTGTGAACTTCATTAATCTGTTTTTCAATCGATAAATTTCTATGTATTACTCCAATCCCTCCAAACTTTGCTAAGGCTAAAGACATTCTAGACTCTGTAACTGTATCCATTGCAGAAGATAGCAAGGGTACTTTTAAATTTAAACTTTTTGATAAACTGCAGTTTGTAATTGTATCGCTGGGTAGAACAGAAGAGTATTGAGGAACCAATGTTACATCGTCAAATGTTAGTGAATCTTTAATGATACCCATATTTGTTGATATATTTTACAATAATTATTACTAATGCTAATTCCAGGTCTCTACTATGCAAAAATTAAATACTATTTGATTAAATATGTGAAACAGAACGCATACTATAATTTATTAATTTTAGCTATCATTCCAGATTCATAGTGACCTGGCACATTGCATGCAGCCTCAAGATTTGTATTAACATTAAATTTCCATATTAATTCTGCCTTCTGGTTTGGTTCTAATAAAACACTATTAGAATGAGAATGACCCATTGAATGATCTTTTTTTGCCATTTCTTTCATTTTTTTCTTATCTATTTTATCAGCTAACAAAATTTGATTTTCTACCATCTTCATCATTTCTGGTTGATGCTTAATATGCATTTCTTTAGTAGCAATATTAAACTCATGTACTAGTTCACCATAGTTACTGACAATGAATTTAATTGTTTCACCCTTTTTTATTGTTATTTCATTGGGTTCAAAATAATTATCATACATTTTTATTTCAATAGTTCTGTCCACATCAGATAATTTTCCTTTCTCACCAATCATCTTCATTGATGATGCAAATAAAATGTTTGGAATTATAAAGAATATTAGGATTAATTTTTTCATATTAATTTGTTGGTTTAAAAATTAAACAAAGACCGTTATTGCAAAATCTCATACCATTTTCACCTGGACCATCCTCAAAAACATGTCCATGATGTGCTCCACATTTTGCACAATGATATTCGACTCTTTTCATTCCAAGTGAGTAATCAGTTTTAGTATTAAAAGCACCTGGAAGTGCCTCTGTAAACGAGGGCCAACCAGTTCCACTATCATATTTTGAATCAGAGCTGAATAATTTAGCATCACAATTAGCACAGTGATAAAAACCATCTCTCTTTTCGTGAAGCAAAGAACTAGTAAACGGACGTTCAGTTCCTTCATTAAAAAGTATATGTTTTTGTTGTTCTGTTAGATTTTGATTTATTATTTTTTTTGTAGCTGAGTATAAAAATTTATATGGAAATAATATTAGTGAAATTATTGATGCACTGAATAATTTTAAAAAGTTCCTTCTCATGAAAATAGAATATAAATTTTAAATCAAATTACAATGAGCCCCATTGACACAATATAATTTTAGTATATTTAATTTCTAAAATATGAAATTAAAAACGAACAATAAAGCGCCTAATTTTAAGCTTATTAGTACAGATGGTAATATTTTTGAATTAAACAAAATTAAAAAAAAAAATATAATTTTATATTTTTATCCAAAAGATGATACTCCTGGTTGCACAATAGAGTCTAAAGATTTCAGTAAATTAAATAGTTTAATTAATAAGAATAAAACTATCGTTCTTGGTGTTTCTAAAGATAGTATTGAAAGTCACTTAAAATTTAAAAAAAAATATAAATTGAAATTTGATTTGTTGTCTGATGAAAAAAAAGAAGTAATAAAAAAATATGGCGTTTGGGGAAAAAAATCTTTTTTAGGTAAAGAATTTATGGGAGTAATAAGAACTACTTTTTTGATTAATTCTAAGGCAAAAATTCATAAAATTTGGAATAATGTCAGAGTTAAAGATCATGCAAAAGAAGTTTTTGAAGAGTTAAAAAACTTAAATTAAATTTTATTTTTTCCAATCAATACTAAACATTGATTCATTTCGTCTTAAAGGAGGAAGTGTAAATGGGCTATTATAAGTTGCTCTAATAGGAAAACCTTTTATAGAAATGTTGTCTTCCAAGAGTTTTTGTTTAAGAATTTTATTATGCTTGTCAAAATTTTTATCAGAAGATCTTCCTGAAAAATTTATTACTGCAAAATATCCTTCTGGAATTGTTGAAATTTCTAGATCAGGGTTGTTTGGTATAGGAGTAGTTTCTCTATTAAATTTTGAGGGAAGGTAGAACTGCATAAACATTTGATCATCTTTTTTCGTTTGAGTAACTGGAATTGTCATTGCTATTTTTTCAGAATTATTATTTTCTCCAGAAATATATTTGAAAAGTTTTCTAAAACTATTGTTGTCACCCTTGTTTGCTACTTGAACAATCAAACGGTCTGAATAATAACGAATTTCATAAATATCGTTTTTTTGTACTACATTGTAACTTGCTTCTTCATTTGCCATCGATACAGAGTACGAGAAAAGAAAAATTAGGCAAACTATAAAATTAATTTTTAATAATTTTTTCACTAGTCTCTGTTTTGTTCATCTTTTTTTTCAAAATAAAATAAACAAATCAAAAATAGTACAGTCCACGCAACTCCTGCCATTGCCTTTGATAACGATGTTTCAGCACCCCATAAATCAAGAAATAGAGCACCTATAACAATGCCAATTCCATAAATTATTATTACTATTGTGCTTAAATTCATTTATTTTCTTCTTTTTGATTTTCTTCTCTTTGGTTTTCTTCTTTATATTTTTTTCCTCTAATCACTGCTTTAACACCCATATAAATTACATAGCCAATAATTAATAAAGAAATCGTAATAAAAATTATTTTTTGCATTTAAATATTTTTAATTTTTTTAATAACATTTTAGATTTTAGAAATCCATTTTTTCTTTTCTGCATCTTTTAAAAATGAGGATTTAAACGAATTAACAAGTAGTGTTTTTACCTGTTCATAAGAAAGATTCAGAGCGGCTTGTGTTTCAGTTAAGTTTTTATTTAAATAACCACCAAAATAAGCAGGATCATCTGAATTCACCATAACCATTAATTTTTTGTCTAACATTCTTTTTAAGTTATGTTCTTCTAGCTTATTGAATACTTTTAATTTTACATTTGAGAGTGGACATACTGTTAAAGGAATTTGGCTTTCTGACAACATTCCAACTAATTTATCATCCTTAAGACATTGAACTCCATGATCAATTCGATGAACATTTAAAAAATTTAAGGCTTCCCAAATATATTCTGGTGGACCTTCCTCACCTGCGTGAGCGACTGTTATAAATTCATTTTCTAAAGCTTTCTTAAATAAATTTTTAAATTTTTTAGGGGGATTCCCTTTCTCTGATGAATCTAATCCAACTCCAAATATCTTATCTTTGTGTGCTAGAGCTTTATCTAAAATTTTAAAACACTCATCTTCATTTAAATGTCTCAAAAAACACATTATTATTTTAAAACTCAAACCAAATTCTTTTTCACCTTTTTTTAATGCATTAAAAATTCCATTTATAACAGTTTCAAAATCAATTCCTCTATCTGTATGAGTTTGTGGGTCAAAAAAAATTTCAGTATGCACTATATTGTCTTCTCTGCATTTTAATATGTAATCCCATGTAAGATCAAAAAAATCTTGTTCTTTTATTAATACTTTTGCACCTTCGTAATATATTTTTAAAAAAGAATCTAAATTACTGAAATTATATGCTTTTTTAACTTCTTCTATATTGTTAAAAGGAATCTTAATATTATTTCTTTTTGCTAAAGAAAACATAAGTTCAGGTTCTAGTGTTCCTTCAATATGTAAATGTAATTCAGCTTTTGGTGATTTTTTTATAAATTCTTTTATATTCATAAAGTCCTTGCGAAATCTCTAATATCTTTGATTAACAAATCAGGTTGTTCTAAAGCTGCAAAATGACCTCCCGCAGACATCTCTGTCCAGTGTTGAACATTGTATATTCTTTCTACATAGGATTTTGGGGCCCATTCTAAATATTCTTTTGGAAATTTTGCAATTGCAGTTGGAACTTTTAAAGGAAGATGATCTTTTGGAAGAAATCTTCCTCCCTCTTCTCTTCTTCCATAGTAAATCCAGGATGCTGTATTAAATGTTTTAGTTACTAAATAAACCATGATGTTTGATAATAAAATATCTTTAGAATAAACACTTTCAATATCTCCATCTTTTATATCAGACCAACCACGCATTTTTTCAATTATCCAAGCGGCAACACCTACTGGACTATCCATCATTGCATAACTTAATGTTTGTGGTTTTGTAGCTTGTTGAGTTCTATAACCGTCTTCGATTCTTTGCTCTTTTTTGAATCTTTCTTGCCATTCTTTTTCTTCTTGAGTCTGTGGTCCATCAGGATGTCTTGTAATTAAAATATTTATGTGAATTCCTAATAAATTTTCTGAAAAATCGTATGCAAGCCAGGTGCATATTGTTCCTCCAAAATCACCTCCTTGTGAGATATATTTTTTATATCCTAAAGTTTTTGTCATTAATGAATTAAATATTTTTGCCATTTTTCTTGGACCAATTGGTCTAGAAGGACGCCCTGAAAATCCATAACCTGGTAATGATGGAACAACAACATCAAATCCGTCTTCTTCTTTTCCTCCATATTTTTCAGGGTGAGCTAGTTGATCAATAATATGTAAAAATTCTACTATAGAACCAGGCCACCCATGATTTAACAATAATGGCTTAGGTTTAGATCCACTTCCTTTTTCATGAATAAAATGAATATCAATTCCATCTATATTAGATTTAAAATTATTAAATTTATTTATTTTTTCTTCTGTTTTTCTCCAATCAAATTTATTAACCCAATAATCAGCAAATTCTTTCATGTAATCTAAGTTTGTTCCATAATCCCAACCTCCATCGTCAGGCATCTCATGCCATTGGTAGTTTTGCACCTTTGAATAAATGTTTTGCAGAATTTCTTTGGAGATTTCTACCTTAAAATGTTTTTTCATTAATTTAAAAGTTTATTTTTAGCTTTTGTAAACTCTTCTTTGGTTAATGCTCCAGATTTATATAGTTCATTCAATTGTTTTAGTTGATCTACAACTGGATCATTAGATTTAGCTTCTAATTCTATTTCAATAAAATATTTATCTAACGAGAGTTTATGATGACTTTTTGCTTTAGTCATATTTTCAAAATTTTTGTGAAATCTGGAACTAATTGAAACCCATTTTTCCATTATCTTTTTATGATCGGGGAATTGAGAAATATTACTTTTGTGATATTCTGAAGTTTCTTCAGTAAAAAAATTTGATTTTGGTGCACCAAGTAATTTTGGGTGAACCATGTGTCTTACTTCATACCATTTGCCACCTGTCATTCTTGAAAAATAAGAATGATAAGAATGAAGAAAAACTTTTGGATAAGTTAGAGAATTTGATTTAATCCAAAAATTATAAGCTGAGGCTGATGCTTTTCCATCGGGACTATCAGGATAGTTTAGTTCTTTCGTAGTATCAATATGCCTAACTCTCATACAATTAAAAGTGCTGCCTTTTCGATAATATTCTAATAAATAATATTCTGATCTTTCATAACATCCATCGTGTTCATCTTTGAACATGAGTTCAATTAATATTGGTTCTATATATTTTATATAATAACCGCCAAGCAATCCCTCATAGATTTCTATTACTTCCATTATTTGGTTATTTTCAACCCTTCCAATAGCAATTATTTTTTGTTTGGGAAAACCTCGTGTTTGATTTCTAAATACCGTCCAATTACCAGGGTTAAGTTTTATTGAGATATCATTATTATAATTAAAAAAATCTTTTACTTGATCGCCGGTATAAAATGTTTTGGCTGATGAATTTGAGGTAATACTAATTACAAAACAGAAAATTAGTAGGCATAAAATTTTTTTCATAAAACAACTATATACTTTTTTAAAATTGGATTATAAAAATAATTATGAAAAAAATAATCAATAATCCTGCTAATTTTGTAGAAGAGTCAATCGATGGACTTATTAAATCTCATCCAGATGTTTATGCTTTAGCAAAAGATAATGAGAGAGTTGTAATGAGAGCAAACAAAGCTTCAAATAAAGTTGGAATAGTAACTGGAGGTGGATCGGGACATTTGCCTGTATTTACCGGATATATTGGTAAAGGATTTTTAGATGCCTGCGCTATTGGATCAGTATTTGCATCTCCATCCGTAGAACAGATGGTTTCAGCTATAAAAAATGCCGATAATGGCAACGGAGTTTTGTGTGTCATTGGAAATTATGGTGGTGATGTAATGAATTTTGAAATGGCTTGCGAAATGGTTGAGGCAGAAGGAATTAAAACAAAAAAAGTAATTGTTGCAGATGATATTGCAAGTGCAAGCGAAGCTGAGAAAGAAAAAAGAAGAGGGATTGCTGGTATGATATTTGTATTTAAAGTTGCAGGGGCAATTGCTGAAACTGGAGCATCTCTTGATGATGTTTTTAAAACTACAACTGAAGTAAATAATAATATTCGAACGCTTGGTGTTGCTGTTTCACCTTGTATTTTACCTGAAGCTGGAAAACCAACTTTTGAAATTAGTGATGATGAAATTGAAATAGGAATGGGAATACATGGAGAGCCTGGAATAAAAAGAGAAAAGTTGAGACCTGCAGATGAGTTAGTTGATGACTTGTATAAAAGAATTATTCAAGATTCCAAACTGACTGCTAACGACAATATTGCAGTTATGATAAATAGTTTGGGAGCTACACCACTTGAAGAATTATATATTATATCTAAAAGAGTTAATGAAAACTTATCAAATTCAAAAATAAAAAATATTAAAACTTATGTTGGAAGATATGCAACTTCAATGGAAATGGCAGGAATGTCAATTACAACACTAAAATTAAATGATAATTTAAAAAAATACCTTCTTGCAGAAAGTAAATGTCCTTTTTGGAATAATTAAACTTTGTTTCTTAAAAAATATATAAATATAAACCCAGTAAAATACATTATTAATGCATAGGCTGCTGTCGGTATCATATAAATAATTTCATTAGAAATTTCTGTTGCTACAAAAACTGCTAAAGTTCCATTTTGAAGTCCGCATTCAAGAGAAATACATTTTATTTGATCTATTCCAGATGCAAAAGTTTTTGCAAGATAGTATGCGATGATCATCATTGTTATATTTAAAATTAGTACAACTAAACCTGCTTGAGCTAGGTAATCAAAAATATTATCTTTTTCCTCAACCCAAATTGCAATAAAAACTATTAAAAATAATATACCTGTAATTTTATCAATAATAGAAGTTTTTGAACCTATAAAATTATCTGCAAATTTTCTAATTATCATTCCTAAAATTACTGGTACTGCAACTACCAATGCCATTTTTAATGCAGTTCCAGTTATATTAATATTTTTATCTGCAAAGCTAACTCCTAAAAGATCAGCTGATGTAAAAACAATTAGTGGAACTGTTATAATGCTTATGATGCTTATAACTGCCGTTAATGAAACTGATAAAGCTACATCACCATTTGCAAATTTTGTTAAAACATTTGATGTTATTCCACCTGGTGCAGCTGCAATTATCATAACACCTAGGGCAATTTCTGGAGATATTTCTAAAAACATCCCTAGAATTTTTATTAATATAAATGCAACTATAGGTAAAATAATCAATTGAGATATAAAGCCTATTAAAAAATCTTTAGGAGATTTCAATACTCTTGCAAAATCTTGAGTTGTTAAGCCTAGCCCAAGACCAAGCATTATCAAAGCTAGAGCAATTGGTGCGATTTTTGTTACAATTTCCATAGTTCAGACACAGTTTTCTTCTTTATCTATTTTACTATAAATTAATATAAATTTATATATACAAAAAACGTTAAAATGCTTTCAGATAAAGAAATAGTTTGTCCAAACAACCTTCTTAATGCGGCACATAAAAAAAAAGGTGTTGTAGCTGGGATAGTTAATGCGGGAAAACCACTTCCAATGCTTTCTGTCATGGACGCAGTAAATGAAGATTTAATTATTCCAATTTTTATTGGCGATAAAGATGAAATTCAAAAATGTGCTGATGATTTAAAATTTGATATATCAAAATTTGAAACTATTCATGAACCTGTAGAAAATAATACTGCAAAAGTTGCTGCAAAATTAGCCTCTGAAAATAAAATAAGAATAATTGTAAAAGGTCATATTCATACAGATGTTCTTATGAAAGAAGTTTTAAAAAGAGAATATAATTTATTAAGCAAAACAAGATTAAGTCATATATGGCATATGACATTAGATAAAGAAGACAAACCATTAATAATTACTGATGGAGCTTTAAATGTAATGCCTAATGTTAAAACAAAAATGCATATACTTAAAAATGTAATTAATTTTTCAAATAGAATTGGAAATGATAGACCTAAAGTTGCTGTATTATCAGCAACAGAGGAAGTCTTAGACAGTGTTCAAAGTTCACTCGATGCAAAAGAAATTACTGAATTAGCAAAAAAAGAAAATTTAAGTGCCGATGTTTTTGGGCCTCTTGCATTCGATAATAGTATTTCAAAAAAATCAGCTGCGATTAAAGGAATTAAAAACGCAGTAGCAGGTCAAGCTGATGTGTTATTGGTTCCAAGTGTAGAAACGGGCAATGGATTGGTTAAAATGATGATATATTTTATGGGTGCTTGCGCCGCAGG
>CACFUH010000017.1 GCA_902569415.1 uncultured Pelagibacteraceae bacterium | reverse complement strand
AAAAAATCAAAAAAAAATTATAATCTTAAATTAAACCTTTTTTTGGAGAAGATGCACTTCCCATAATACTTTTTTTTATTCTCCCGGATAAAAAAGATTTTCTTCCTGAAATAACTGCATACTTCATCGCTTCTGCCATTTGATATGGATTTTTTGCTTTTGCAATTGCAGTATTTATTAGTACTCCATCACAACCCATTTCCATAGCAATTGATGCATCAGATGCTGATCCTATTCCAGCATCAATAATTAGCGGTAGCTTGGTTTGTTTTCTAATAATTTGAATATTTAATTTATTTTGAATACCTAGTCCTGATCCAATAGGAGCTGCTAGTGGCATTATTGCGCTCGCTCCAACATTCTCTAACCTTTTAGCCATTAGTGGATCATCATTACAATATACCATAACTTTAAAACCTTCTTTTGTTAAAACTTCAGTAGATTTTAATGTTTCAATCATATCTGGAAGTAAATTTTTTTTGTCCCCTAAAACTTCTAGTTTGACTAATTTCCAGCCTCCGATTTCTCTAGCAAGCCTTAATGTTCTTAGTGCCTCTTCTGAAGTAAAACAACCAGCGGTATTGGGTAAATAAGTAATTTTTTTTGGATTAATATAATCCATTAATAATGGTTTATTTTTATCAACAATATTAACTCTTCTTACTGCAACAGTAACCATGTCTGCTCCAGATAGTTTAATTGCTCTAGCACACTCATTCATATTTTTATATTTTCCTGTCCCAACTATAAGTCTAGATTTAAAACTTTTTTTAGCTATTTTTAGATAATCTTTATTTTTCATTAACCTCCACCTATAAAATGAACTATTTCAATTTTATCTTCATTGTTCAATTTTATTTTTTTTAATTTTTTTTTATCTAAAATTTTTTTATTTAATTCTATTGCTACTTTATTTAAAGGTATTTTGAGTTTTTTGGTTAATTTTTCAATTGATGTATTGTTGTCAAATATAATTTTTTTTCCATTTACTTTAATTTTTATTTTATTTTTAATATTCATGTAATATAAGTTTAATGTGAATAATATAATTATTATTAATGGTCCAAATCTTAATCTATTAGGAGAAAGAGAACAATCTCAATATGGTAGCATTACTTTTGAGCAATTAAAAAAAAAATGTGCTGAACATTCTAAAAAGATTGGAATAAATGCTAGTTTTTTCCAATCGAATATAGAGGGTGAAATTGTTAATAAAATACAAGATTCAAGAAAATCTTGTGATGGAATAATAATTAATGCTGCTGGTTATACTCATACTTCTGTATCAATAAGAGATGCTCTTGATGTATTTAAAAAACCAATTATTGAATTGCATATTTCAAATATTTACAAAAGAGAGGAATTTAGACAAAAATCATTAATTTCAGGAATTGTGACAGGGATTATTTGTGGTCTTGGCTCAAATGGTTATATTTTAGCCATAAATGCAATGCATGAATTGCTAAATAATGGAAATAGATAAAAAAATAATAATAAAATTAGTTCAAGCATTAGAAGATTTAAAAAAATCATTAAAAGATGTTGGTATTGAAAACAATGATAGTGCTATTCAAGAAGAAATTGATTTATCAGATAAAATAATTGTAAAAAGTCCAATAGTTGGAACTGCTTATCTAGCTCCGGAGCCTGGAGGAAAAAAATTTGCTGAAGTTGGAAAAAAAATAAAAAAGGGAGACACGGTTATGATTATAGAGGCTATGAAAACAATGAATCATGTTCCATCAACATCAGACGGTGTAGTAAAAGAAATTTGTGTAGAAGATGGACAGCCAGTTGAATTCGATCAAAAAATTGTAATTCTTGAGTAATGTTTAAAAAAATATTAATTGCAAATCGAGGAGAGATTGCCGTCAGAGTAATTAGAGCATGTAAAGAATGGGGAATTTCGACTGTCGCAATTCATTCTGATGTTGATAGAGACAGTATGCACGTAAGGTTAGCAGACGAAAGTGTGTGTGTTGGAACTCACCAGCCTCTAAACAGTTATTTAAATATTCCAGCAATAATGTCTGCTATTGAACTCACAAATGCTGAAGCTGTTCATCCAGGTTATGGTTTTTTATCAGAAAATTCACAATTCGCAAAAATTTTAGAAGATTACAAAATTAAATTTATAGGACCATCGTCAAAATTAATTGAAATGATGGGGGACAAAATACAAGCAAAAAAAATAGCTAAAGAAAATGGTTTGCCTGTTATTGAAGGCTCAGACGGAGGGGTAAAAGACAAAAATCATGCAAAAGAAATTTGTAAAAAAATTGGTTTTCCAATTTTAATAAAAGCTTCTGCTGGTGGAGGAGGAAAAGGAATGAAAATAGTTTATAAAGAATCTGAGTTTGATGATTTATTTGCAACAGCAAAAACAGAGGCAAAAAAATATTTTGGAAATGACGAAGTATATATAGAAAAATTTTTTCAAAATCCTAGACATATTGAAGTTCAAATTTTATCAGGAAAAAATGGAACAGTTCATTTACATGAAAGAGATTGCTCTGTTCAAAGGAGACACCAAAAATTGATTGAAGAAACACCTAGTCCTATTCTAAATGAAAATATAAGAAAAGATTTATTTGATAAAACAGTAAAAATGGTAAGTAAAATTGGATATGAAGGAGCTGGAACAGTTGAATTTATTTATGAAAATGAAAAATTTTACTTTTTAGAAATGAATACAAGAGTTCAAGTAGAACACCCAGTTTCTGAAATGATTACTGGTATCGATATAATTAAAGAACAAATTTGGATAGCTTTTACTGGTAATACTGCTTTAAAGCAGAGTGATATTGTTCCAAGGGGACACGCCATAGAATGTAGAATTAATGCAGAAGATGCTAGTAAAAATTTTCAGCCCTCACCAGGAAAAATTACAATGTGTCACCAACCATCTGGATTTAGAACTAGAGTAGATGGTTCAATTTATCAAGGATATAAGGTTACACCATACTATGATAGCATGGTATGCAAGTTGATTTGTCATGGAAGAAATAGAACTGAAGCTATTCAAAGAATGAAAAGATCTTTGGATGAGTTTGTAATAGAAGGAATTACAACGACTATAGATCTTCATAAAAAATTATTAAATCATCCTAAATTTTTAGAATCTGACTTTAATGTTTCTTGGTTAGATAAGGAAAAAATAATCTAATAGCACTTTATAAGCCATATATCATAAACTGGATGGTCAAATAAGCTAACTGACGGACTTGATGAAAAGGTCCACCCATTAAAAACAAAAACTTTATCATTATTTTTTAATGTAATATCTTGAACCTGCATATATGCCGTAATTTCAGGATTATCATCAAATTCTGAGTTTTTACATTTTAAAATTTTAATAATTAAATTTTCAAAGTTATTTTCTTCTCCAATTTTTAAAGATAATTGACTTGTTTTAGAACTAATTTTATCTAAAATTTTTATTTCAACAAAATTTACTTCATTGGCAAAGCTACTTAGGTTAAATGATAATAATAAAAAAATAAAATATAAGAAATTTATTATTTTAGTTTTTCCAAGTAGTATATTTTTTTTCTGTCGCTTTTGTATTGCCTTTAGGGCTATAAGCTTCATTTGATCCTGTGCGGTTTGGTTTATGTGGTTTTTGCCATTCAAATTTATTTAGCTCATGAGTATTTTCAATTTTATTAGGAGTAAAATGCATCCAAGAATACCATTCATTTGGAATTTTTGATGCGTCTACTTCTCCATTATAAATTATAAATCTTTTCCCTTTTTTTGTTTGATAATATTTATTTCCAAAACTATCTTTTCCTACAAATTTTCCAAAAAATAATACATTTAATCTGGTACCAAATGTTTGATGATTCCACCAAGTGAATACTTCTTTAAAGAGTGTCAACATAAATTTTTTAATAATTATTCAATTTAAAATTGTAAAAAATAAATTAGACTAAAATTATAATTTGTATATACAATATTTATACTAAGACTCAAAAATATAATTTAAGGAAAATATGGCAAAATACTTAGTAGAAACTTACTATAATTGTACTTTTAAAGTTAGTCATTATTTAGATGAAATTAATGATTCAGAGCTAAAAAAATTAGAAAAGAGAGATGATGGTAAGTTTGAAATAATTGACGTAAAATTAGATAATAGAAAAACTAAAAATCTTGATAAAGTTGGAAAAATTGCTGAAATAGACAAAGATGTTAATAAAATAGATTTAGTACCAGAAACAAAATCAAATCAAAAAATAAATAATTCAATATTTAAAAATAATACTGGCGACAGCAATAAAAGATTTGGAATGCCTGATAGAAGAAAAGGATATATTCAAAAAGCGTCAATAGGTAATCATAAAGTATATCTCCATACAGGTGAATATGAAGATGGAAAAATAGGAGAAATTTTTATTGATACAAGTAAAGAAGGTGAATTAGTAAAGGCCTTGATGAATAATTTTGCTATAGCTATCTCATTAGGTTTACAATACGGGGTTCCATTGGATGAATTTGTTAATGCATATGTTGAAACTAAGTTTGAGCCCTCTGGTAAAGTTCATGGTAATGATAGAATATTAAGTGCAACTTCTATATTAGACTATATATTTAGAGAATTAGCTATTTCTTATCTGAATAGAGAAGATCTAGCGCACACTCCTTCTATAGGTACATCTGAAAAACAATTTGATGAAAAACCAGATGAAATAAATGAAGATCAAAATCAACTATTAAAAATTGTTAAAGATATATCTAGTAAAGGTTTTTTAAGAAGTAATTACAAAAAAAAGCTAGTAGATTTGTCTGACATAAGAATTAATTTAAAAGGAAAAAAATAATTATTTATTTTTTTTAATAGATAAATTTAATTCTTTTAGCTGCTGTTGATCAACCTCAGATGGAGCATTCATTAGTAAATCTTGAGCATTTTGGTTCATTGGAAACATCGTAACTTCTCTTATGTTTTTTTCGCCAGCTATCAACATAATTATCCTATCAATTCCAGGAGCTATTCCACCATGTGGAGGCGCTCCATAACTAAGAGCATTTATCATTCCACTAAATTTTTCGTCTACCATCTTTTTATCATATCCAGCTACAGAAAATAATTTATACATTAATTCAGGAATATGATTTCTAATAGCTCCAGAAGATAGCTCAATTCCATTACAAACAATATCGTATTGATAAGCTTTAATTTCTAAAGGTTTTGACATATCCAGTTTTTTTATATCACCTTGGGGCATAGAAAAAGGATTATGACTAAAAATAATTTTTTTTGTTTTTTCATCTTCTTCAAACATTGGATAATCAACAATCCAACAAAATGCAAAACAATCATAATTTATTATATTTAACTCATGTCCAATTTTATCTCTCGCCTGTGAAGTAATTTTTTGTACCTCCGAAATATCTCCACAAGCTAAAAATATACTATCACCAATTTCCGCATTAGAAATTTTCATCATTTCTTTTATAGAATCTGAGCTAAAAAATTTCCCAACTGGCCCTTTTCCTTTAATTTCACTGCCCTCTTCTTCTATTGTAAAATATGCTAATCCAGATGCTCCTTCTTCTTTTGCCCATTTATCAATACCATCAAAAAAACTTCTGGGTTTATCTTTGGTATTTTTTGTAATTATACCTCTTGCAACAGACCCATTTTTTACAAGTTTTTTAAATATATCAAAACCTACATCATCTCTTTTAAATATTTCAGTAAATTCATTAATAATTAATGGATTTCTTAAATCTGGTTTATCGGTACCATATTTTAACATTGAGTCTTTATAAGTTATTCTTGGAAATTTTTCATAAATGATTTTTTTGTTCGAAAATTTTTTAAACATATTAATCATTAATTTTTCTACTACTGCAAAAATATCTTCTTGCTCAACAAAAGACATTTCTAAATCCAGTTGATAAAATTCACCTGGACTTCTATCAGCTCTTGCATCTTCATCTCTAAAACATGGAGCAATTTGGAAATACTTGTCAAAGCCAGAAACCATTATAAGTTGTTTAAATTGTTGTGGAGCTTGAGGTAATGCGTAAAATTTTCCAGGATTTAATCTGCTAGGAACTAAAAAGTCTCTTGCTCCTTCAGGGCTTGAAGATGTTAGTATTGGAGTTTGAAATTCTAAAAAGCCATATTTTTGCATTTCAGATCTAATGAAAGAAATAACTTTAGATCTTAAAATTATATTTTGATGAATTTTTTTTCTTCTTAAATCTAAAAATCTATATTTTAATCTAATTTCTTCTGAGTACTCTTGATCAGAGAAAACAGGTAGAGGTAATTCTTGTGTTTTTCCCAAAACTTCATATGAAATTATTGAAATTTCTATTTCTCCAGTTTTTAAATCCTTGTTAACAGTTTCCTTATTTCTTTCTAAAACTTTCCCATTTATCTTTATGACCGTTTCAAGAGGAAGTTTTTCAAATTCCTTGAAATTTTGATGGTTATTCTCTATTACGCATTGAGTTAATCCATAATTGTCTCTTAAATCTAAAAAAAGTAAATTTCCATGATCCCTTTTCTTATTTATCCATCCACTCAAAGATATATTGTTATCCTTATCCTTAACTGTTAATTCTCCACAAGTGTGAGTTCTATATTTATTCAAAAAAACTACCTATAAAATTTCTTTTATTATTTTAAAATCAATTGCTTTTTTTTTTTTTAAACTTAGTTCATCAACTTTATATATAAAATCGGCAATTTTACCATATGATCTATCTATTCTTTTAATTATGAAATCAATAAGCTTTTTATCAATTTGTATTTGCCTATCGGAAAAACTTTTTAATATAATCGCAAACATTAAGTCATCATCAGGATTATCAATTTTTGCAAAAAGACAATTTTTTGATCTTGAAGTTAAATCGTTTAATTTAAAATTAATATTATTTATTGGGATTAAAGAGTTAATAACTAAATACTTATTATCTTGATCAACTAAATTAAATAGTGAGTACATTATCTCTTCTTCACAAATATTCTTATAATCATCTATTACTATATTTTCATAAAGTTTAAATTTTTTAAATATATCTTGATTAATTTCACTTTCGTTAACTTTAATTCCATTATTTTTATTTAAAAAAATATTTACTAGATGAGTCTTTCCGCTAAATTTTTCTCCATAAATATTTAATATGTTTTTTTCCCACTTTGGCCATTTTTCAATCATTTGAAAAGCATAATAATTACTTTTACTTACGTAGTAATCGTTATAATTAAAATTTTGCTTCTGCTTAAAATTTAATAAAAGTTGATTTAAATTTTTCATTCTATACTCCAAATCGAACTACTTGTATTCAATATTATATTGGTATTTTTAAATTCATTTATAAATTTATCAGGCGTACTATTATAAATTATTTTGTAAATAATTTTTTGATTAGAGAAACTTTCAATATAATAATTAGAAACTAAATCTAAATCGTAAAGTTTTTTCTCTAGATTCTTTATTAAATTATATTTCTTTGAGTTTACAGAAAGAGTTATTGGTAACTTTATTGATACATTAATTATATTTAATTTTTTCCATTGATTCTCAAAATCTAACTTTAAACTTTTAATTATACTCTCAATCGACTGATTTTCATTAAGTGAAAATTTTTTATGGGATATGATCAGTTTATTATTTAAATTACTTTTGATTAATGCATTATAATTATTTCCCTTTTGAAAAATAATTAATATTATATAATCGCTCATTGCATATTTTGACACAATCTCATTAAAGTTATATTTCTCTATATTATTAACATTTCTTTTAATTAGATTAATGTCTTCGATATCTTCGTTTGGCAAAATATAATTTAAAAGAAAATATTTTTTATGACTCTTATTCCAATTTACATAAATTGGATTTTCAGAAAACAATAATATTTGGTTATCATCACTTTTAATTAATACTGGCACTAAAAGTAAATCTTTTTCTTTAGGTATGGATGGAAATATATTTTTTTTCGCTAAAAAATTAAATAGTTCTTTTTTATTAAATTCTACTTCAAATTTAGAAATATATTTATTATCAATGAATCTTTCATCCACTATTGAGAAAGATTCAATCAAACCATAAATATTTTTAAGTTCAGTAAAATTTTTTATTTCATCTTCATTAATCGAGGTTATTTTTAAAAGAATTTGTTCAAAAGCTTTTATAAATGCTTTATCAATAACAGCTTCTTTGTTAAAATTATTATCATATGGTTTAGATATCTCTAAATCATCTATTTTATAAGTATTTGCATTTGCGCTAATTGTGGAAAACTTTGTAAAAAATATTAAGAAAAATAAAAACAATATATAAATTGAAGTATTAAATTTATTTTTTTTTTTAATTGCACAAAACATAGATGAAAAATAATAATCTAACATATGAAAAGAGTGGAGTTAATATTAAAGCAGCAGATAATTTTGTTAAATTCATATCCTCAATATCAAAAAAAAGAGTAAATAGTAAGAATTTTCAAAATATTGGAGGTTTTGGCTCTATAACCAATATTCCAAAACATATTAAAAATCCTCAGCTAGTTGCGAGCACTGACGGTGTGGGGACAAAAATCGAGATTGCAAATGAATTAAAAATATTTGACTCAATAGGTATTGATTTAGTTGCAATGTGTGTAAATGATCTAATTGTACAAGGTGCTAAACCTCTAATTTTTTTAGATTATATTTCTATAAACAAAATTGAATTAAAAAAACTAAAAGAAATTGTTAAAGGTATAATTAAAGGTTGTAAGATTTCTAATTGCGAACTAGTAGGAGGTGAAACTGCGGAAATGCCTGGCACTTACTCAAAAGGTAAATTTGATATAGCTGGTTTTTCAGTTGGGATTGTGGATAAAAATAAAATTATTAATAAATCTAAGATTAAAAAGAATGATTTAATAATTGGCATCCCTTCAAGTGGAATTCATTCTAATGGATTTTCATTGGTAAGACATGTTTTAAAAAAAAAAAAAATTAAATTAAAAAATAATAAATTTTTAAGAAAAGAATTAATTAAACCAACAAAAATATATGTTAAAGAAATTTTAAATTTGACTAGTAAGAAATTAATTAACAGTTGTGCAAATATTACTGGTGGGGGTCTTAAAGATAATATTAAAAGAATTTTACCTTCTGGTACTTCAGCAAAAATTGAGTTGGATAAAATTAAACCAAATAATATTTTTAAGTGGCTACACAAACAAGGAATAAACGACAAAGAAATGTTAAAAACTTTTAACTGTGGTGTAGGATTTTGTATAATTACTAAACCTGAAAATTTAAAAAAAATAAAAAAGTTTTTTTCAAAAGACTTTCAACCCTATATAATTGGAAAAATAATTAATGGAAAAAAAGATATTGAATTAAATGGTAAAATTAAATGGTAAAAAAAGATTAAAAGTTTCAGTATTTATATCAGGTAGAGGCACTAACCTAAAATCACTTATTAATTTTTCAAAAACTAAAAACTCCCAAATTAGTATAAATTTAGTTATTAGTAATAAAAAAAATGCAAAAGGTTTATTTTTTGCAAAAAAAAATAAGATTAAATATTTAGTTATAAATTATAAAAATAAAAAAAATGCTGAGAATAGAATTTTAGTCGAATTAAAAAAATATAATATTGATTTTATTTGCCTGGCTGGATTTATGAAAATATTATCAAAAAAAATTATAAGTAAATATAAAAATAAAATATTAAATATTCATCCATCATTACTTCCAAAATATAAAGGATTGGATACTCATAAAAGAGTTATTTTAAATAAAGAAAAATTTACTGGTTGCACCGTTCACATTGTTACTTCCAAATTAGACTCGGGAAAAATAATACTTCAAAGAAAAATAAAAATATTAAAAAATGACAGTGAAAAATCTCTATCTAAAAGATTACTTAAAATAGAAAATCAAATATATCCAAGGGCTGTAAGAAAGTTTGCAATTGCTAATCTTTAAAGAAAAAATTTATCTCAATTTTTGCGTTTTCTGAGCTATCAGAACCATGGACTGAATTTTTGTCTATCGATATTCCGTATTTTTTTCTTAGAGTGCCTTCTTCGGCGTTTTTAGGGTCAGTTGCACCCATTATCTTTCTATTTTCTGATACTGCGTTTTCTCTCTCTAGAACCATTACAACAATTGGGCCTGAAGACAAATATGAACACAAATCATTATAAAAAGGTTTAGATTGATGAACTTGATAAAATTTTTCTGCTTCATTTTTTTCAATTTTTATTTTTTTTTCTTTTATAATTTTAAAGTTATTTTTTTTAAATATTTCTTTAATTTCCTCACTCAAATTTCTTTCTACTGCATCAGGTTTTATTATTGAAAGTGTTTGCTCAATACTACTCATAGTTTTCCTCAACAAATTTATTTAACAATCTTACTCCATATCCTGTCGCCCCACCTGAATTTAAAGCTCCAGCATATTTGGAAAAAGCCATGCCTGCTATATCAAGGTGTGCCCATGGAGTTTTATTTAAAATAAATCTTTGTAAAAATTGAGCTGCAGTTGTTGAGCCTGCTCCTCCTACATAATTTATATTTTGCATATCTGCATTTTTAGAGTCCATAAGTTTATCAAAATTTTTGTGAAGAGGCATTCTCCATAATTTTTCGTCAACTTTTTCACCAGCTTCAAGTAATTGTTTTGATAGTTTATCATCGTTAGAAAAAAGTCCTGCGTATTCTGAGCCCAAAGAAACAATGATAGCGCCAGTTAAAGTTGCTAAATCAACCATTAATTTAGGTTTAAATTTTCTTTCAGTAAAAGTTAAAGCATCTGCTAAAACTAACCTACCTTCTGCATCAGTATTTAAAACTTCTATAGTTTTTCCACTATAAGACTTTACGATATCCCCTGGTCTCTGCGCGTTTCCACTTACCATATTCTCAACAAGGCCTACTGCGCCTACCACATTAATTTTTGCTTTTCTTAAAGCTAAAGTTTTTATTAAACCTACTACAGCAGCTGAGCCCGCCATATCATAAGTCATATCTTCCATAAATCTTGCTGGTTTTAATGAGTAACCACCGGTATCAAAACAAACTCCTTTTCCAACAAAAGCTAAAGGTTTAGATTTAGATTTTGTTCCATTCCATTCCATTGTTACAAGATATGATCCTCTTACACTTCCTTGTCCAACACCAAGCAAAGCATTACATCCTAATTTTTTTAGTTTTTTCTTATCATAGACTGTTACTTTTATTCCAAGTTTTTTTAAAGGTAACAATCTTTTTGCATACTCATCGGGATGCAAGATATTCCCAGGTTCTGATACAAGATCTCTTGTAAAATTTACTCCACTTAAAATTGGATCTAACTTTTGTTTTTTTTTAATAATATCTATATTGTGAATATTAAAATTAATGATTTTATTTTTCTTCTTAGTTTTATATAAATTAAATTCATAAGATTTTAGTTCCGCACCATGTACAAATGAGCTAAAACTAATATTAGAATTTTTAGACTGAAAAAAATCAGGTCCTTGAATAAAAATATCATAAACCTCATTACTTTTTACAAAACCGAAAAACTTTGCTCCTAATTTTTCAGATTCTAATTCGTTATTATTTTTTACTAACAAAATAATTATCAATTTTTGATCAAAATCATGATTTAATGAAGTTATTTTGTTTTCTTTTGTATCTTTGTTTTTTTTTAAAAAATTGAGAATTTTTTGGTTGATGCTACGATCAAAATTCCCCTTAAATGCTGATATTTTAGTATCTAAATGAACAAAAATTGCTTTGTTCTTTATTGAGCCCTTTTTGCTATCTAAATAATTTATTTTTAAACTCATTTGTATTAAATATATATATTATAGGTTGAAACGAATATATATGTACCAAAATAATAAATTTCAATGAAAAAATTAATTTTTAGAAATATTTTTAAAGATATAACTTATTTTTTCCTGATAACTTCAATATCTTTAACGCTAATAGTTTGGGTTATACAGGCTGTTAATTACTTAGATTTCGTATCAGAAGACGGACATAGCTTTCAAGTATACTTCATGTACTCATTATTATCTTTACCAAAAATATTTAGTAAATTGATTTTATTTGTCTTTTTTATTTCAGTTTTCTTTACTATATCAAGATACGAAGAAAATAATGAAATATTAATTTTTTGGACACATGGAATAAAAAAATCTGAGTTTATAAATAAACTTATATTATTTTCATTTTTGTATTTTTTACTAAATATAGCTTTAAGTATTTTTATAGTTCCTAAAACTCAAGATTTGGCAAAATCTTATATAAGAGATTCTAATATTGATTATTTCCCATCCTTGATTAAAACTGAACATTTTAACGATGCTGCAAATGAATTAACAATATTTGTAGAAAAAAAAGATAATAATGGACTAATAAAAAATATCTTTATTAAAGAAAATGTTCAAGAAAATAAATCACAAATAATTAGTGCTAAGGAAGGTTTTTTAGCAAAAAAAAATAATTCATTTTATTTAATTTTATATAATGGAAATATAGTTAATATAGATAGTAAAAATACAAATATTATCAAATTTGAAAAATCAGAATTTAATTTATCAAAATTTGGAAGCAAATCTACAATTTTTCCAAAAATTCAAGAAACAGATTCTATAAAATTGTATGAGTGTTTAAATTCATTTATAAAATACAATATAAGGTATGAAGATGGAAAGTTTAGATGTAACGAAAGTTCTATAAATGATGTATTTAAAGAATTGTACAAAAGATTAATTTTACCATTTTATATAATTTTATCTGCATTTGTAGCAGGCTGCTTAGTTATAAATTCAAAAACTCAAATGAATTTTCCTAGATTTAAAATTTTTATTTTTTCAATAGGATTCTTATTTATTTTGTTTTCAGAGGGATCTAGCAATTTCTTGTCATTATTTGATTTATATAAATCAATAGTTGTATTAGTTCCATTTATTTTGTTAACCATTATTTATTTTATTTTTATTAATTCAAAAAAAGTTAGATCTTAATGAAATTGCAAATTTATAAATTGTATATATTAAAATCATTCTTATCTTATTTCTTTGTAGTAAGTTTTATTTTTTTTATTTTAAGCTTTTTATTAAATATTTTAGAAGAAATAGTTTTTTTTGAAAAATATACAGTTGGTATTCAATTTCCTCTTTTGTTAACCTTATTAAATACACCTTCTATTTTATTTGAGATTTTTCCATTTGTCTTTTTAATTGCATCTCAATTGTTTTTTATAAATCTTCAAGAAAAAGAAGAGCTTAATTTATTAAAAATTACTGGAATAGATAATTTTTCATTAATTAAGTTAATTATTTCTATCTCTGTGGTACTTGGACTAATTTTAATTATTTTGTTTTATACTTTTTCTTCAAATTTAAAATACAATTATTTAACTATAAAAAATAAGTTTACTAATGATAATAAATATTTAGCTGCAATTAATGACAATGGCTTGTGGATAAAAGATGAGTATGATGATGATAAATATGTAATTAATGCTGATGAATTTACAAATAATATCTTAAAAAATGTAACAATTAATCAACTTGATCAAAAATTTAATTTAAAAAGCATAATTATCTCAGATAAAGCAAATATAGAAAATAATGAGTGGAAATTAGAAAATGTTAAGATCTATTATATTGATGGAAAAAAAGAAGTTATAGAAAAACTTAAAGTAAACACAAATTTTAATAGAGAAAAATTAAATAGTATTTTTTCTAATTTAACTTCATTAAACATTATCCAATTAATAAATCTAACTGAGGATTATAAAAAATTAGGTTTGTCAAATATTGAAATTAAATCTCATTTATATAAGTTATTTTTATTTCCAATTTTTGTAGCTGTTATGGCAACAATTGGTTCAATAATAATGTTAAATGTTAATTACAAAGCATCAAAATTTTTTAACTTATCCATAGGAATTATATTTTCAGTAATAGTTTATTATATAAACTACTTTTTTAATTTATTGGGAATAACTGAAAAAACATCTTTAATATTATCAGTAAGTATGCCTTTGATTTTTTTAACTTTACTATGTTCAATTTTACTAATTAGAATTAATGAAAAATAAAAATTTAATATATCTAATATTTCTAATAATTTTTTGTCAAAATATGTTAAATGCTAATGACTTTATAATTGAATCTTCTGAATTGAGTATCTTAGAAAAGGGAAATATAACAAAAGCAACAAATGGTGTAAAAATAGTTTCAAAAGATGGCATCCAAATATCAGCTAATGAATTATTTTATAATAAAGAAAAGTCGATCTTAAAAATATCTGGAAATGTAAGAATAAATGATAAAATCAATAATATTATATCTATTGGTGAAGAATATGTTTATTTAAAAAATGAAGAAAAAATTATTTCAAAAGGAGAGACAGAAACAATAATTCAAAATAATTATATTATAGAAGGCGAAGACTTAATTTATAATAGAAACTTATTAAAAGTTTATTCTGAAAAAAAAACTAAACTTAAAGATAATAGAAACAACACTTTTTTTTCAGAAAAATTCAAATTAGATATAAAAAATAATATTTTAAGAGCAAAAAAACTTTCACTTTATGATAATTTAAAAAATGAATATTTTTTAGAGTTTGCGGTGGTAGATTTAAAAGAAAATAATTTTTTAGGCTCTAACATTTCAATTGATTTTGAAGATTCGATGTTTGGAAATAAAAAAAATGATCCTAGATTAAATGCAAACAGTTTAATTTCTGAAGAAGATGAAACTAGAGTATTAAAAGGAAATTTTACCACTTGTAATAGTGAAGAAAACGATTGTCCACCATGGTCAATTCATGCTGATGAGGTTGTGCATAAGAAAAAACAAAAGATAATTGAATATAAAAATGCTTGGTTAAAAATATATGACAAGCCAGTTTTATATTTTCCATATTTTTTTCATCCAGATCCAACCGTAAAACGTCAAACAGGTTTTTTAATGCCAAGTTTTCAAAACTCAAATACTTCAGGAACATCGATACAAATTCCATTTTATAACGTAATTTCAGATAGAAAAGATATAACTTTTTTTCCAAGATTATTTTTTGATAATCAAATATTGGTTCAAACTGAGTATAGACAAGCTAATAAAAATTCTGATTTAACATTAGATTTTAGTGTTAATAAAGATGGTTCGAATACAAAAAATCATTTTTTTGCAGATTTAAATTCATCGAATGAAAATAAAAACTTAGACTTTCATATTGAGAGTGTAAACAATGATAGGTATTTAAAAGAGCATAATATTAAATCTTCAATTCTAAATGACAATTCTACATTGTATTCTTATATAAACTATAATTCATTTAGTGATGAAAGCTCATTAAATTTAAATTTTGAAATTTACGAGGATTTAAATAAAAATAAAACTGATCGATATGAATATGTTTTTCCAGATTTTGATTATCAAAAAAATTTATATAATAATAATAATTTAAATGGTGATTTAATATTTAATTCCAGAGGTTTTAATAAAAATTATGACACAAATACTATCGAAACAGTTTTAATTAATGATCTAACTTTCTCATCATTTCCAAAAATAAATAATAAATGGAGTGGTTTTCAAACTAACTATAAATTTCTATTAAGAAACTTAAATTCTAAAGCTGAAGACTCAAATGAATTTAAGGAAAATGAAAACCAAGAACTATTATCAACATTTATTTTTGAAACTGATCTACCTTTAAAAAAAGAAAGCAAAAATTTTAGTAGTTTTTTGACTCCTAAAATGTCATTCCGATATAGCCCTAATGCAACAAAAAATAATAGTAATTTAAATAAAAAATTAACCTATGAGAGTATTTACTCATTGGATAGGATAGATGACACAGCAGTTGAGGGCGGTGAGTCTGCTACACTGGGAATTGAATATCTCTCAAGAAATAAAATGGATGAAGATTATTTAAAATTTTCTCTCGCAAACATAATACGGTTTAATGAAAATAAAGATCTTCCAGCAATTCATGGACTTGCAGATAAAAGATCTGATGTGATCGGTAATATAGGATTTATGCCCTCAAAATTTTTTGATATTAATTACCAGTTCTCATTAAATAAAAATTTAAGTTCATCTAATTACAATTTGATTAAAACTAATATAAATGTAAATAATTTTATTACATCATTTGAATTTTTAGAGGAAGATAATATTTTAAATGATATTAGTTATTTAAAAAATTCTACAAAATATAAGTTTGATGAAAAAAATTCATTTACATTCGCTACAACAAAAAATTTAGATCAAAATATTACAAATTACTATAATTTAATTTATGAATATGAAAATGATTGCTTAACAGCGGCTATAGAATACAATAAAAGTTATTACTCTGATGGTAGTTTGAGACCTGAAGAAAGTTTATTTTTTTCAATTAGTATTGTTCCATTTGGAAATATTAATACACCATCAATTGCAAAATGAGCAAAATAAATAATTTTATCTTAATTAATATTTTTTTTTTTATTCTTTTATCAATAAACACTGCAAATGCTGAAAATAAGATTAAAATTGAATTACAAATTGAAAACGAAATAATAACTAACATTGATTTTAAACAAGAACGAAATTATCTTGTGGCCTTAAACAACAACTTAAAAAATCTACCGAAAGATCAATTAAATCAAATTTCCCGAGAATCTTTAATAAGAGAAAAAATTAAAAAAATTGAATTAATGAAATTCTACGATTTTAATAAAACTGAGAAATATTCGAATAAACTTCTGGAAGATTTTT
>CACFUH010000016.1 GCA_902569415.1 uncultured Pelagibacteraceae bacterium | reverse complement strand
TATTTATACAAATGCTAATATATAAATAAGATTAATGTTAATTATAGGTATAGATCCAGGAATATCAGGTGCAATTTGTTTTTTTGAAGAAGGACAAATTAAAGAAATAATTGATATGCCAACAATGGCTGATGGAAAAAAGAATAAGAGACAAATTAATGGTCCACAGACTTATAATGAAATTTATTCGAGAATTACTAAAGTCTCTAAAAGCGATATAACTGTTGTGATAGAACAAGTTTCAGCAATGCCAGGCCAGGGGGTTACAAGTATGTTTAATTTTGGCCAATCATTTGGTGTTTTAAAAGGAATATGTTCTGCAATGCAATTATCAATGCAATTTGTAAGACCAGCTAAATGGAAAAAATATTTTGGTTTAATAAAAGCAGAAAAAGACGCAAGTAGAACCAAAGTAATAGAAATTTTTCCTTATATCTCCTCTAAATTATCTAGAAAAAAAGATTCAAATAAAGCTGATGCAATACTAATTGCTAGTTTTTTTTACAATACTTATAAAAAAGCAGATTAATCAACATTTATTTAGGTCAAATTGATGACACATTTTAGTGTGAAACACACTTAATGGAAGCTGAGATATCATCACAAGCAGTTGGTTTAGCAAGTAGTGCAGATTTTTCAATTTTAAATTTATTTATAAGAGCTGATGTGGTTGTGAAATCAGTAATAATTATTCTTATTGCATCTTCTATATATTCTTGGGCAATTATTATAGAAAAATATAAACTTTTTAAAAAAATAAATAAAAGTTCTGAAGAATTTGAAAATAAATTTTGGAAATCTAGATCTGCTGAGTCATTTTATAATAATTTGCCAGAGAAAATAGATGATCCTATGGCAAAGGTATTTAAAGATACAATGCAGGTTATAATAAAATCAAAATCAAAATCGAACTTATCTAATAAACTAGAGAGCATGTTGCAGGTAAGTATTGAAAAACAAATGAACACAATTGAGAAAAGTTATACATTTTTAGCAACTGTTGGGTCTACCGCTCCTTTCATAGGTTTATTTGGAACTGTCTGGGGTATAATGAATTCATTTCAATCTATAGCGATTTCAAGAAACACAAGTTTGGCCATTGTTGCTCCTGGAATAGCAGAAGCTTTATTTGCTACAGCCCTTGGATTATTGGCAGCCATACCTTCAGTAGTTGCTTATAATAAATTTAATAGTGACTCAAAAAAATACGCTCAAAAGTTAGAATCTTTTTCAAAAAGATTTACATCAATAATTTAACCAATGGCATTTAAATTAAAAAGTTCATCAAGAGAACCGATGAGTGAAATAAATGTAACCCCATTTGTTGATGTAATGTTGGTGTTATTAATAATTTTTATGGTTACAGCTCCTTTATTAACAGTTGGTGTTCAAGTTGATCTTCCTGAAAGTTCTGCAGATTCTTTACCAGAAGAACAAGAACCTCTTACATTAACTATTAACTCGAAAGGAGAAATTTTTATTCAAGAATCAAAAGTAGAATATGATAAAATTATAGCAAAAATTCTTGCAGTTTCAAAAAATAGGACAGATACAAGAATTTATGTTAGAGGCGATAAAACAATAAACTATGGAAGAGTTTTAGAAATAATGGGAATGCTATCTGGGTCAGGTTTTACAAAGGTGGCTTTAATTTCAGAGCCTTATAAAGAAAGATAGTGAGTGTACAAAAATATTATAATTTCATCAGCTTTACACATGATGCTAATTCTAGTGGCAACATTAAGCTTGCCTTTTTTATTAAAAAAACCAATTGAACTTCCACCAATTATTTCAGTGGAATTAATACAAATTAGTGATCAAACAAATATTCCTTTCGCTCCTAAAGCAAAAAAAATAATTGAAAAAGTCAAAAAAGAACAAGAAAAATTGGTTTCAGAACAGGCCCCTCCAAAAAAAGTTAAAAAAGAAAAACCCGATGCTGTGCCATTACCTGATCAGAAAAAAGAAAAAATAAAAAAAATTGAAGAGAAAAAGCAAAATCCAGAGAAAATAGATGAAGAAATAAAACAGGTTTCAGAATTTGAAAAAGATGAAATGTTTGACCCCAATACAATTGCTGCATTAATTGATAAATCTAAAGAAGAATCTGCAGAAACAACCAAAAAAACTGATAAAGTAACACAATCAGAAGATCCAAGTATGAATTTGTCAAGTTTAACTTTAACTGAAAGAGATGCTTTAAAAGCACAAATTTTTGGTTGTTGGAGCATACCTTTGGGTTTACCTTATAACGAAAATTTATTAGTGAGAATTAAATTAAAATTGAAACCCGATGGATCAGTTGTTAAAACAGAAATATTAGATCATGCTAGAATGAATAAACCTGGGCAGGGTTTTTATAAAGTCTTAGCCGAAAGTGCATTAAGAGCGATACAGTTATGTCAACCTTTAAGAGTGCCTACAACTGGATATGAAAGATGGAAAGATTTACAACTAAACTTTGATGCAAGGGAGATGTTAGAAGGATGAAAAATATAATAAAAATATTATTTGTAATATATATTTTTTCATTTCCACTAAAGTCATTTGCTTTAATAGAAGTAGATATCACCAGAGGTAACTTAAACCCTTTGCCAGTTGCAGTTTCAGCACTATCTTCTAGTGAAAAAGACAAAAAGAGTTTAGAGAGCAAACTGGATGTTAAAGATCTTGGTTTGGAAATATCTAAAATTGTTGAAAATAATTTGAAACAATCTGGTTTATTTAATCCTTTAAATAAAGATGCATTTTTACAAAAACCAGACATAGCACATTTAAAACCTAGGTTTGAAGATTGGGCTTTAATCAAAGCTCAAGCTCTAATTACAGGCAAAGTAAACCTACAAGATGATAAACTTAGAGTAGAATTTAGACTTTGGGATGTTTTGGCAGGAAAAGAAATGTTAGCATTAGCATTTACTACTGTCCCAAAAAACTGGAGAAGAGTTGGACACATTATTACTGATAAAGTTTATGAAAGATTAACTGGTGAAAAAGGTTATTTTGACACAAGAATTATTTATGTTTCAGAAAAAGGGCCAAAAACTCAAAGAATAAAAAAACTAGCAATAATGGATCAAGATGGATTTAATACAAAATATTTAACCTTGGGAAATGAATTAGTTTTAACACCAAGATTTAATCCAACCAATCAAATGGTTACTTATTTATCTTATTTTAAAAATTTACCGAGAGTTTATTTGTTAGATATTGAAACAGGAATTCAAGAAGTTGTTGGTGACTTTCCAGGAATGACATTTGCACCAAGATTTTCTCCAGATGGTAAAAAAATTATTATGAGCTTTGCAATGGATGGCAATTCAGACATTTATACAATGGACTTAGAAAATAGAATTGTAGAAAGAATTACAAATCATCCATCTATAGACACATCTCCCTCATATTCCCCAGATGGAAAGTATATAGCTTTTAACTCAGATAGAAGCGGTTATCAGCAAATCTACGTTATGAAAAGTGACGGATCAAAAGTAAAGAGAATTTCTTTTGGAAAAGGTTTATACGGAACTCCTGTTTGGTCACCAAGAGGAGATTTAATTGCTTTTACAAAACTCCATAAGGGAAAATTTTATATTGGTGTAATGAGAACCGATGGAAAAGGTGAAAGGCTTTTAACGGAAAACTATTATCAAGAAGCTCCTTCCTGGTCTCCTAATGGAAGAGTTTTAATTTTTTATAGAGAAACCAAAACCAATAGTGAGGGAGAAGGATTTTCGGCTAAACTTTGGTCTATAGATTTAACGGGATATAATGAACGTTTAGTTGAGACAGAAACCGATGCTTCTGACCCATCTTGGTCATCTTTATTAAGCAATTAGCATATTTTCTAATAAAATATATTGATTTTTTAGCTTGTAAGATCTATTTAGGTGTGAAAAAGTCAAAAAAAAAACAGATTTAAGGAGCAGGAATGAATTTAAGCAAAAATTACAAAAATATTTTTCTGGCGATTTTTTTAAGCTTTGTGCTGTCAGCATGTGCCACACAAACAGCTAAAAAAGTAGATTCGCAAATGCAAGGTGATGTTTATACAGGAACTGACACAGTAGAATATTTAGCTGATGGAGTTCCAGATAGAGTTTTCTTTGCGACAAATGAATCAGTTCTAACGACTGCTTCTAGAGAAACTTTAAGAAAACAAGCATCTTGGTTAAGAAAGAATCCTGAAGTAACAGTAGTATTGGAAGGACATGCCGACGAAAGAGGAACTAGAGAGTACAACTTAGCGCTAGGTGAAAGAAGAGCTAATGCAGCTAAAGACTATTTAATGACTTATGGTATTGCATCAAGTAGAATTTCAGTAATAAGCTATGGAAAAGAAAGACCAGTAGACTCTGGATCAAATCCATTAGCGTGGTCAAAAAATAGAAGATCGGTTACTGTTAAAGCAAATTAAATAAATTAATTGAAGACCCTATAATTTTTTAAAATTTTATAGGGTCTTTTTTTTGCCATCATTATAATTACAAATAAAATTAATGTATAAATTAAGATATTTTTTTTATTTTTTTTTAGCTTTTTTAGCAATTGTTTTCCCGGTCAAAGCTTATTCTGATAATCATAATTTAAAGGAAGTTATTGAATTAATTCTAAAAGATTTAAGAACCTTGGAAAGAGCTGTGTATTCTGAAAATTTTTCAACGAATCAAGATTCAAACGAAGGTACAGGTAATATGGATCAAAATTCTGAAGAAGTTCTCACAAGACATTTGCTTAAACTTTCAGAAATTGAAAAACAATTTCAAGAGTTAACAAATAAATTTGAAGAAATAAATTTTAAATTAGATAAATTATCTTCAAGACTTTCAAAAGTTCAGGCGGATAACCAATTAAGATTTCAACAAATAGAAGAAAAAAGCTCAACTAGTAGTTTTGTTGAGGATAAACAGTTATCCTCCATTTCTGATCAAAAAGAAGATAATATTCTTCCAGGATCATCAGAGCCTCAAGATTTAGGTTCGATTTCATATAAAGACACTGAAACAAATTTAGAAAATCAAATAACACAATCAGTTGATTCTACAGCAACAGTAGTTACCGAAGAATTTCAGTCAGAAGAAAAAATATTGCCCGAAGCTCCGGTTATTAAACAGTATGAGTTTGCAACAAATTTATTAAAAGTAGGAGATTACAATACAGCAGAAAGAGCATTTAGAGAATTTGTTATTACAAATCCAGATCATGAGCTAGCCGGAAATGCTCAATATTGGTATGCCGAAACTTTTAGAATTAGACAATTATATACTGATGCTGCATCAGCATATCTCGAAGGTTACCAAAAATATCCCAAAAGTGAAAAGGCTCCTATAAATTTACTAAAACTTGGAGTATCATTAGTTCAGATAGGAGAAAAAGATCAGGGTTGCTTGATGATTACTGGAGTTCAAAAACAATATCCTGAAGCAAAACAATCTGTTCTTCAAAAAGCAAAATATGAAGAAAAAAAGTTTGAGTGCAAAAAAGAAAATTCATAAAAAATTATTATCTTATTTAAAAAATCCTTTAATTAATAAAATTTATAAAAAATTTGATAAATATATTAAATTAAATTTAAACAAATCAAATTTTGCTGTCGCTGTTTCTGGAGGGGCTGATAGTCTGGCATTGGTATATTTTTCCAAATGCTATTCAGTATTTAATAATACTAACGTCAAATATTATCATGTTGACCACAGGCTTAGAAAAGAGTCTTTTGTGGAAGCAAAAAAATTAAAAACTTATTTAAATAAATTTCAAATAAATTGCAAAATTTTAAATTGGGTTGGAAAAAAACCAAAATCAAACATTCAATCTTTAGCAAGAAATAAAAGATACGATTTAATATATAAGGAGTGTTTGAAAAATAAAATTAATTTTATTTTTGTAGCTCATCATATGGATGATTTATATGAAAATTTCTTAATTAGAATGATTAGAGGATCAGGATTAAAGGGTTTAGTATCTTTTAATAAAGAAGTAACTAACTTTAATGATAATTTAAAAATTTTAAGACCTCTAATAAATTTTAAAAAAGAAGATTTAACTTATGTGACAAATAAAGTATTTAAATTTAATTTTGAAGATCCTTCAAATAAGAATACTTTATTTAAAAGAACCAGAATTAGGAATTTAATAAACAATTTAAAAGCCGAAGGTTTAAACTTAAAAAAATTACAATTAACAATAAATAATTTAAAAGACTCCAATTTGACTATAATTCATTATGTTAATGAAAATATTAAACATAATTCAAAATATTACAAAAAAAAACATTATTATATTTTAAGTAATAACTTTTTTAATCAACCGAATGAAATTGTTTTTAGATCTTTGATAAACTTATTTAAAAACATTGGAAAAAAATATTACCCTCCTAGGGGCAAAAGCATATCACAACTAATGTCAAAACTCAGATCAGAGGAGATTAAAAAAATAAATATTTCAGGATGTATACTGGAAAAAGTCAGTAATTCTTTTATAATTTATAAAGAAAAATGAAAAAAATAGTGATTATGGAACAATTTAACCCTTGTTATATTTAGAATAATTCTTACTTTATACTTATGAATTTTAAAAATTTAGCGATGTGGGCTATAATAGTTTTTTTAACTATTGGGCTATATAACATGTTTAAAAACCCACAGGGCTCAATACAACAAAATAATAAAATTATATTTTCTGAATTTTTATCCGAAGTTGACCAGGGAAGAGTAGTCCAGGTAGAGATACAAGGAAATAATATAAAAGGAATTATGTCTAATGGAGAAAAATTTACAACTTATTCTCCGAATGATCCTAATTTAATTGAAAAACTTTCAAGCAAAGGTGTTAGCATTTCTGCATCTCCATTAGATGAAAAAATGCCTTCACTTTTAGGAGTTCTGCTATCTTGGTTCCCAATGTTATTGCTTATTGCTGTCTGGATATTTTTCATGCGACAGATGCAAGGTGGAAAAGGTGGTGCAATGGGCTTTGGAAGATCAAAGGCTAAAATGATGAATGAATTAAAAGGAAAAGTAACTTTTAATGATGTGGCAGGAGTCGAAGAGGCCAAAGAAGAAGTAGAAGAAGTAGTAGAATTTTTAAAAGATCCAAAAAAATTTAGCAGACTCGGTGGAAAAATTCCACGTGGATGCTTGCTAGTAGGACCCCCAGGAACAGGTAAAACTTTGCTCGCTAGAGCTATTGCAGGTGAAGCTGGAGTTCCATTTTTTACAATATCAGGTTCAGATTTTGTAGAAATGTTTGTTGGTGTTGGAGCTTCAAGAGTTAGAGATATGTTTGAACAAGGAAAAAAACATTCCCCTTGTATTATTTTTATAGATGAAATTGATGCGGTTGGAAGAAGCAGAGGAGCTGGACTAGGTGGTGGAAATGATGAGAGAGAACAAACTCTTAACCAATTATTAGTTGAAATGGATGGTTTTGATACAAACGAAGGAGTTATAATAATAGCAGCTACCAATAGACCAGATGTTTTAGATCCTGCACTTTTGAGACCTGGAAGATTTGATAGGCAAGTGGTAGTTTCAAATCCAGATATTCTTGGAAGGGAAAAAATTCTTAAAGTGCATGCAAAGAAAATTTCTATGTCACCTGATGTTAATTTGAGGACTGTAGCTAGAGGAACGCCGGGTTTTTCAGGAGCTGATCTTGCAAATTTAGTTAATGAAGCAGCTTTATTAGCAGCAAGAAAGAATAAAAGAATTGTAACCAATCAAGAATTTGAAGAAGCAAAAGACAAAGTTATGATGGGAGCTGAGAGAAGATCCATGGTAATGACTGAAGAAGAGAAAAAACTAACCGCTTACCACGAAGCTGGACATGCGATAGTTACTTTAAACGAAAAAGCAGCTTATCCAATTCATAAAGCAACTATTATTCCAAGAGGAAGAGCGCTTGGTATGGTTATGCAGTTACCAGAAAGAGATGAAGTATCACAAACTAGAGAACAATTACACGCTCAAATGGCAATAGCAATGGGTGGAAGAGTTGCAGAAGAGATTATATTTGGGGACGATAAAGTAACAACTGGAGCGGCAAGCGATATTGAACAGGCGACAAAAAGAGCAAGGGCAATGGTAATGAGAGCGGGATTAAGCAAAGAACTGGGTCCTGTTGCTTATGGGGAAAATGAAGAAGAAGTATTTCTTGGTCGTTCTGTTGCAAGACAACAAAACATGTCTGAAGAAACTGCTAAAAAAGTAGATATAGAAATAAGAAAATTTGTTGATCGAGGTTATGAAAGGGCAAAAAAAGTTCTAAATGAAAAAATTGAAGATCTACACAAACTTGCAAAAGCTTTATTAGCTTATGAAACTTTAACAGGTTCTGAGATAGAAGATCTAATAAATAAAAATATATATCCAACAAACAAAGAAGATTTAAAAGTAGAAGAAGATAAAGAATCTTCAGCTCTTGGTTCAATAGGATTAAAACCAAAAATAGTCCATTAAATTAAAATGATAAAATATTACACTAGAGCGTGTAATTTTTATTATGGCACAAAATCAAAAAAAAATATAAAAAGCGGATTATCACTTCCTTTAAACGGAAATAATTTAATATCTTTTGACAATATAGAAATCATAACTAGAAAAAGTAAAAAAAAAGTTCATATAAAACAAATTAAAAATCTAGGCAATAAAATTAAAAAAAAAATTAAAAAAGATATTAAATTAATTACAGAAGAAAAAAAATTTAAGAAGTTAAGTTTTGAAAATTTACCTATTTTAATGGGAGTAGTTAATTTAACACCAGATAGTTTCTCTGATGGAGGAAAATACAATAAGAAAAATTTAGGGTTTGATCACGCAAAGTATTTAGTAAAAAAAGGATGTAAAATTTTAGATGTAGGTGGAGAGTCAACAAGACCAGGAGCTAAAGATATTAATAAAATAATAGAGTGGAAAAGAATTAATAAAACTTTAAACAAACTAAAAAAATTAAATAAATTCATTTCTTTAGATACTCGAAAAAGTTGGATTATGGAAAAAGGAATAAAGAATAAAGTAAATTTAATAAATGATGTGTCTGGTTTAGAATATGATTCAAATACTTTAAATGTTTTGAAAAAATATAAAGTCCCATTTGTAATTCATCATATGCAAGGAACTCCAAAAAATATGCAAAAAAAACCAAGCTATAAAAATGTTGTTTTAGATATTTATGACTTTTTTGAAAATAAAATAAAAAAAATAAGATCTTTAGGAATAGAACATAATAATATAATTTTAGATCCAGGCATTGGTTTTGGTAAAAACTTGAAACATAATATTACCCTAATTAATAATATTTCTATTTTTCACTCGTTAGGATTTCCTGTAATGTTGGGAGTGTCTAGAAAAAGATTTATAAAGGAATTGTCTGGGAATAACGATAGCAAAGAAAGGTTAGGTGGCACAATATCATCTTGTCTACATTTAATGACACAAGGAATTCAAATATTGAGGGTTCATGATGTGAACGAAGTTAGTCAAAGTATTAAAGTTTTTAAATCATTTAAATTTAAATAAATAATGTCAAAAAAATATTTTGGGACTGATGGAATTAGAGGAAAAGTAAACCAAGGCAATATTAATGGAGAAATGTTTTTTAGGTTTGGCTTGGCTGCAGGAACTTATTTTAAAAATATAAAAAAAAATAAACAAATAGCAATTATTGCTAAAGATACAAGATTGTCTGGCTATACTTTAGAGCCTGCATTGGTATCAGGTTTAGCTTCTGCAGGAATGCATGTTTATACTTTAGGTCCTCTACCTACTAATGGTCTTGCTATGTTAACCAAAAGAATGAAAGCAAATATGGGAATTATGATAACAGCTTCTCACAATCCTTACTTTGATAATGGATTAAAGTTGTTTGGACCTGATGGCTTAAAATTATCTGATAAAATTGAAAAAAAAATTGAAAGATTAATAGATTCAAAAATAACAAAAAATTTATCTAAACCAAATATTCTTGGCAGAGTAAAAAGATTAGAAGATGCTAATGATAGATACATTGAAATTTTAAAATCTAATTTTCCAAAAAATTTTAGCCTAAAAGGAATTAAAATTGCCATAGATTGTGCAAATGGCGCTGGATATAAATCTGGACCAAAGCTTTTAAAATCTCTAGGAGCAAAAGTTTATGATGTTGGCACATCTCCCAATGGTCTAAATATTAATAAAAATTGTGGATCTACATTTCCAAAAAAAATTAAATCTATCGTCAAAAAACATAGAGTTAATATAGGAATATCATTAGATGGTGACGCTGATAGAATTATACTTTGTGACGAGAAAGGAAATATAATTGACGGTGATCAGATTATAGCAACGCTTGCAGATAGATGGAAAAGAAAAAAAATTCTTAGAGGTGGAGTAGTTGGAACTTTAATGTCTAATTATGGATTACAAAATTATTTTAAAGAAAAACAAATAAATTTTATTAGAGCCAATGTAGGAGATAGATATGTTAAAGAAAAAATGCAAAAAAATAATTTTAATCTAGGAGGAGAACAATCTGGTCATATAATATTAGGGAAATTTGCAACTACGGGCGACGGACTGTTAGTTGCATTAGAAGTTTTGTTCTCAATGAGAAAAGGAAAAAAGGCTAGTGAATTATTAAATGTATTTAAACCTATGCCCCAAATTTTAGAAAATATCGTTGTAAGAGATAAAAATATAATAAACAAATTAAATTGTAAAAAAGCAATTAAAAAAGCAAATAAATTAATGGGTCTAAATGGAAGACTTTTAGTTAGAAGATCTGGTACAGAACCAAAAATAAGAATTATGGGTGAGTCATATAACAAAAATTTAATTTTAAAATGTATAAAAATAATTAAAAGGTCAATAAAATATTGAAACCCAAGTCTAAAATTTTAATAATTGCTGGATCTGACTCATCTGGAGGTGCTGGTATTCAAGCTGATATTAAAACTGTTACTGCATTGGGCTCATATGCTATGACAGCAATTACAGCTGTAACTTCTCAAAACACTACTGGTGTTAAATCTATAATACCTCTAAGACCAATAGAAATATCAAAACAAATAGAGTTTACTTCAAAAGATATTAAGCCTGATGCAATTAAGATTGGAATGCTCCATTCAGCTGATGTTATCAATGCAGTATTAAAATCTTTAAATAAAATTAAGGTAAAAAAAATTATTTTGGACCCAGTAATGGTTGCCAAAGGAGGTACTAAACTAATCGATAATAATTCAATCAAAATTTTAAAAACAAGATTAATAAAAAAAGTTAGTTTAATAACACCAAATATCCCAGAAGCTGAAATTTTGACACAAACTAAAATCTACTCCACTAATGATATGATTTTTGCTGCAAAAATTTTAATACAGCTTGGAGCAAAAAATGTTTTGATAAAAGGTGGTCACCTTAAATCACAAATCATGCAAGATATTTTTATGAATAAAAATGAAATATCAATATTTAAAAATAAAAAAATTAATACAAAAAATACACATGGCACAGGATGCACCTTATCCAGCGCTATTGCCACCAATTACTCATGTGGAAAAACATTAAAGAAATCTTGTGAGATGGCGATTAAATATGTTAACCATTCAATTGGTACAGGACCAAGGTATGGCAGAGGTCATGGACCAATAAATCATTTAAGTACATTAAACATTAATAAAAAGTTTAAATGAAAAATGTAGCAGTTATTGGATCTCAGTGGGGAGATGAGGGCAAAGGAAAGATTGTTGATTGGCTTTCTAGCGAAGCTGATATTGTTATAAGATTTCAAGGTGGACATAACGCAGGACACACTTTGGTTATTGATGGAGTAACATATAAATTAAGATTATTACCTTCAGGAATTGTAAGAAAAGATAAAGTGTCAATTATTGGAAATGGTGTAGTCGTAGATCCGTGGTCCTTATTAGATGAAATTAAAGAAATCAAATCAAAAGGTATTGAAATAGATCAAAAAAATTTAATTATTTCAGAGGCAGCAAATTTAATTTTACCATTTCATAGAGAAATGGATGAAATAAGAGAAGATTCGGCAGGTAAATCTAAAATAGGAACAACAAGAAGAGGAATTGGCCCAGCATACGAGGACAAAGTTGGAAGAAGATCAATAAGAGTTATGGATTTAGTTTCTGAGAAAAATTTAGATAATAAATTAGAAACAGTCTTATTTCATCATAACGCAATAAGAAAAGGATTAGGAAAGGAAATTTATAAAAAAGATAAACTAAAACAAGATTTATTAAATATTGCACCAGAAATATTGAAATACTCCCAACCAGTGTGGAAAAAAATTGATGAATTTAAGTCACAAGGAAAAAAAATTTTGTTTGAAGGCGCTCAAGGTGTTTTGCTTGATGTTGATCATGGTACGTATCCTTTTGTTACATCTTCAAATACAGTAGCAGCAGCTGCAGCTACAGGCTCTGGTTGTGGTCCTGATTCTATAAATTATGTTCTAGGAATCACAAAAGCGTATACGACGAGAGTTGGAGAAGGTCCTTTCCCAACAGAATTAAAAGATGAAATAGGAGAAAAATTAGGAAGTATAGGAAAAGAGTTCGGAACGGTTACAAGTAGAAAAAGAAGATGTGGATGGTTTGATGGAGTTCTAGTTAGACAAACAATTAAAATTGCCGGAATAAACGGTATAGCATTAACCAAGTTAGATGTATTAGATCAATTAGACGAAATTAAGATATGTATAGCATATGAAGTTGATGGAAAAAAAATTGATTATTTGCCCGCATCTATAGATAGTCAACTCAAAGTAAAACCTATTTATAAAAGTTTTAAAGGCTGGAATTGTTCAACTAAAGGGATAAAAAAATTTGACGATCTTCCTGATAATGCAAAAAATTATATTAAAGAATTAGAAAAATTTATAGAAACAAAAGTTGCAAGTATTTCTACAAGCCCAGAAAGAAACGACACTATATTGTTGGATAATCCTTTTAGTATTTAATTTACTGGAAGAAGATTTTTTGATTTTGCTGTATTAAGCATATGTTTTTGTAGTTTTTCAAAAGCTTTATTTTCTATCTGTCTAATTCTTTCTCTGCTTATTTTAAATTTTTTACTTAAATCTTCTAATGTCGAAGGTTCATCGGTTAATCGTCTAGAATATAAAATTTCTTTTTCTCTATCATTTAAAATTTTTATTGAATCTTTTAAAAGGTCCTTTCTTTTATCTAATTCATCTTTTTGAGCAAATTTTAATTCTTGATCCATTTCTTTATCAACAACCCAATCCTGCCACTGATCTCCATCTTCACCAACAGGAGCATTTAAAGAATGTTCTTTACCAGCTAATCTTCTATTCATTGAAATAACTTCATCCTCGTTTACATCTAATTTATTTGCAATTTCTGTTACATGCTCATTTCTTAAATCACCCTCACTTTTTGGAGCGATTTGATTTTTTAACTTTTTTAAATTGAAGAACAATTTTTTTTGAGCTGTTGTTGTACCAATTTTAACTAGACTCCAAGATCTCAAAATATATTCTTGTATAGAAGCTTTGATCCACCACATTGCATAAGTTGCCAGTCTAAATCCTTTTTCAGGCTCAAACTTTTTTACTGCTTGCATTAAACCAATATTACCTTCCGATATCATCTCATTAACTGGTAAACCATAACCTTTGTATCCCATGGCAATTTTAGCAACTAATCTTAAATGACTTGTAACCAGTTTTTCTGCAGATTTTAAATTTCCTGTTTGCTTCCAATTTTTTGCTAACATATATTCTTCCTCTGCATCCAGCATAGGAAATTTTTTTATTTGCGCTAAATAAGCAGAAAGCCCACCTTCATTTGAAAGTATTGGCAGATTGTAGTTTTTTGTATTACCCATTTTGCTATTTATTTAATTAAGAAAATTAATTTTACAATCTTTTTATTTACCTAGTTTTCTTAATGTTTTTAAAATTTTTTCAAGTTCTTTTGGCAAAATAGAGTTAAATTCTAGTTCTTTTTCAGATTTTGGATGTATAAATCCCAAAGTTTTTGCGTGTAAAAATTGTCTATCCAAGTTTAAAATCATATTTTCTAAATTTAAATCAATATTTTTAATTTTTTTAAATTTTTTTTTATATTTTTTATCTCCCAAAATATTATTTCCTTTATAACTCATGTGCACTCTTATTTGATGTGTTCTTCCAGTTTTAAGTTTACATTCTACAAAACTAAAAGTAGGAATTTTATCATTTTCAAAAACTTCTAAAGTTTTGTAATTTGTAATTGCTTTTTTTCCCTTAGTCTGGCCAACCTCCATAAGTTGTCTATTTTTTGAGCTTCTTTTTATGAGTGTTTCGATTTTACCAGATTGAGGTCTTAGTTTACCCCAAATAAGAGTTTGATAAACTCTTTTTATCGAATGTTTACTAAACTGGTTTGATAATTTTTCATGGCTAACATTATTTTTTGCTATCACAATTAAGCCCGAAGTATCTTTATCTATTCTATGAACAATTCCTGGCCTTAGTTCATCACCAATATTAGATAAATTTTTACTATCATAATGCACAAGAGCATTAACTAAAGTTTTATCGTAGTCACCTGCACCAGGATGCATAGATATTCCAGCAGGCTTGTTCACAATTAATAAATCTTTATCCTCATATACTATGTTGAGTTTAAAGTTAAATGGCTTTAAAGAAGCTTTTTTTGGCTCTGGTATTTCAAGATTAATATAGTCATTAGTACAAATTTTTTTAGATGGATCAATAATTGTTTTTTTATTAATTGTTAATTTTTTCTTTAAGATTAAATTTTTTATTCTAGTTCTGCTAAGATCTGTTTCTTTATTCGATATAAATTGATCAACTCTTTGACCGTTTTCGTAATCTTTAACAATTAAATTAATGGTATTTTTCATAAATTATAATATTAATACTATATGCGCTTGTAGCTCAACTGGATAGAGCGCCTGACTTCGGATCAGGAGGTTCTGGGTTCGACTCCTAGCAGGCGCACCATTTATTCACCAATATTAATTAAAGTACCTTTTTTACGTGCCTTACTGAAGGAATAGTAGAATAAACAAACTGAAATAAATAAATATAATCCATTTAAATAAAAGGCTTTAAAAATACTTTCTACGTTTACTATTCCATCAATTAAGATACTTCTTGCTTCTTCGAATATATAAACAAGTGGAAGCATATAGGCAATTTTTTGAAATATTTCAGGCAATATTTCTACAGGATAATAAATACAACCAAACGGCGCTAGCAAAAACATTGTAGACCAAGCAATATTTTCAAATGATGGGCCAAACCTTAATAATCCAGACGATACCAATATACCTAAAGTTATTCCAAATATATAAAGACTTAAGAACAATAAAAACAAACTAAAACCTAAATCTAATATAGAAATTCCGAATAGAGGAGAGGTTAGCAAAATTGCTGGAATTAAACCGATAAGTGCTCTAACCAAGGCTGTGAATATTAATGAAATTAAAATTTCACTTTTTTTTATTGGAGCAATGAATAAGTTTGTAAAATTTCTACTCCAAATTTCCTCTAAAAATAGCATATTAAAACCAATGCTGGTTCTGAATAAAAAATCGTAAAGTATTGCGCATGTTAGTATAACTCCAACTGCATTACTGTAATAAGAACTATAAGTAGAAAAGAAGTTTGAGATAAATCCCCATAAGGTTATTTGTATAGATGGCCAATAAATCAAATCTAGGATTCTAGGAAAAGATCTTGTTATTAAAAAAAAATGTCTTAAAAACAGCCCATACATTCTACCTAAATTCATTTTAATTTCTTACAAGTTTTAAAAAAACTTCCTCCAAATTTTTCCTACCATGTTTTTTAATTAAGTCATTTGGCTTACCTTCATCTATTATTAAGCCATTTTTCATCATCATTATTGAGGAGCACAATCTAGTGACTTCATCCATGTTATGAGAGGCCAATAAAATTGATACTTTTTTTTCTTTTTTATAATTTTCCAGAAATGTTCTAACAAAATCTCCTATTTCAGGATCTAATGATGCCGTGGGTTCATCGAGCAGTAATACGTTTGGGTCATTAATTATTGCTTTTGCTAAACTTATCCTATTCTTTTGTCCAGATGACAATTCTCCAGTAACTCTGTTAAGTAAATTCTCCAATCTTAATTTGCTGACTAAATAATCTATTTTTTCACTTAAATTTTTTACAGAATAAAGTTTACCATATACAATTAGGTTTTGTTTTACAGTTAATTTTTTTGGTAATTCTATATACGGAGAAATAAAATTAATTTTTTGTAAAATTTCAATTGGATTTTCCTCTATTTTTAATCCGTTAATTAATACATCACCACTTGTAGGTTTTAATAAACCTAATATCATCCCGATTGTTGTAGTTTTTCCAGATCCATTTGGACCAAGCAAGCCAATAATCTCATTTTCTTTAATTTCAAAACTTATATTTTTTACAGCTTCTTTTGTTCCATAGGTTTTTTTTAAATTAATGACTTTTATAGAATTTTGCATTATTTAGCTGATGCTCTTTTCAATCTATCATTAATTGCTTCACCAAACCCAATGTTTGGAATCTTCTCCACAACTATACTTTTATAATTTTTATTCTTAATTATTCTCAAAATTCTATACAAATTTTTAGCTGCCTGTTTAAGATTTTTAGTTTTACTTAAATAATAATAATTATTATAAGATTTTTTCCTTTTTTTAATTAGAATAAATGCCTCATTAGGCTTTGGTTTTGTATTATTTAATCTTATAGGAATTCCTGGAGAATAATGCAATTTTGATTGACCTGGTACAGTAATTCTTTTATCTTTTTTATCAAATTTAATATTTTTATTTAAAACTTTATTAATTTTTGTTCTCTCTACTCCACCAAGTCTTAATATTCTAGGTTTATTAATCAAACTTATTATTGTTGACTCCAATCCAATTTTTGATCTACCTCCATCAAGTATAAATTTAATTTTATTTCCAAATTCCTCTTTTACATCTTCTTTTGAGACCGGACTTATTTTTGTTGAGATATTTGCACTAGGAGCTGCCAGAGGATAATTCAAGAATTTTAAAAGTTTTTTTGTAAGTCGATTACTTGGAAATCTTATTGCTAAAGTTTTTTTTTTATTTGTAACATTTTTTGAAATCTTACTATTTTTTTTTAACTTCAAGATAAAGGTTAAAGGACCTGGGCAAAAATTTTTGTAAAGTTTAAAAAACTGACCATTTGTAATACAGTCATTATTTAGCATTTTAAGGCTATGATAGTGGACTATAAGTGGATTTTTTTTAGTTCTTTTTTTTAATTTAAATATTTTCGAAGTAGCTTTGTTAGAGTAAGCATTTCCGGCCAGTCCATAAACTGTCTCAGTTGGTATAGCAATACACTCGCCTTTATCTAAATAATATTTAGATTTTTTAATATTTGAAAGATTCTTTTTCATGTATTAATACCAACTATTATATGAAAGATAAAAATTTACTAGATGATATTAAAACAAAATCTCTTAATGAGCTAACAGAACAAGCTAATAATATAATAGAAAAACTAGAAAATGAAAAAGATCTAGAAGCCTCAATAAATGATTATCAAGAATTAATAAAATTAAATAATCTGATTGAAAAAAAATTTCAAAATACATCTAAAGAAATATCCGAAGAAACAAAAAGTAAAATTAATACAATTTTAAAAAAAAATGAAAAAAAAACTTAACAAAGTTGCAAAAGACACAAACTTATTTCTTTCAAAATTCTTATTAAGTCAAAAAAAAACTGATTTAATAAAATCTATGAGATATGGACTCCTGCCAGGTGGTAAGAAAATTAGATCTAAATTGATAGTTGATGTTGGTAAAATTTTTAATATTGAATATAAAAAATTAATTTATTTAAGTGCAGCTGTAGAATGCATTCATGCATATTCCTTGATTCATGATGACCTACCGTGTATGGACAATGATAATTTAAGAAGAGGAAAGTTATCAACACATAAAAAATTTGGAGAGTCTACAGCAATTCTTGCCGGAAATTCACTCCTTACAATTGCTTTTGAGATCTTAAGTCACAAAAATTTTAATGTAAATGAGAAAGTTAAAATAGATCTAATTAATTTAATATCAAAAACTTCTGGGCACTCAGGTATAGCGGGTGGGCAATATTCAGATTTAAATTTTGAACATAGAAAAATGCCTTTAAAAAAAATTATTGAAATGCAAATAAAAAAAACTGGTAAACTATTTAGTTTTTGTTGTATGGCTCCAGTAATAATTTTTAAAAAAAAAAAATATCTTAATAGTTTTGAAAAATTAGGCTTAGATATTGGGCTTTTGTTTCAAATATCAGATGATCTAATTGACTACAAAGGTAGTTCAAAAAAAGCTGGAAAAAAAACAAAAAAAGATATTAAAAAAGGAAAAGCAACCCTAATTAGTTTGCTAGGATACAAAAATACTATTAAATATAATGAAAATATAAAAAAGAACATTTTTAAAAAAATTAGTAAATTTGGAAAAAGGGCTAATGATTTAGAAGATACTGTTAGTTTTATTTTAAATAGAACAAAATGAACAAGAAATATAAATTTTTAGACAAAATAAATTACCCATCAGATGTTAGAAAACTTTCTACATCAGAATTAAAAACTTTGGCTGACGAAGTAAGAGCTGAATTGATAGATGCAGTATCAGTAACTGGTGGACATTTAGGTGCAGGGCTGGGAGTAGTAGAATTAACAGTTGCTTTACATTATGTTTTTAATACTCCAAATGATAAACTTATTTGGGACGTTGGTCACCAAACTTATCCACATAAAATATTAACTGGAAGAAAAGATAAAATTAGAACTTTAAGAAAAGGTGGTGGACTTTCAGGTTTTACAAAAAGATCTGAGAGTGAGTATGATCCTTTTGGTGCCGCACATAGCTCAACCTCAATTTCTTCTGCACTAGGAATGGCTGTTGCAAATAAACTTTCAAATAAATCAAATGAGGTTGTTGCAGTAATTGGAGATGGAGCAATGAGTGCAGGTATGGCCTATGAAGCAATGAACAATGCTGGAACAAGCAAAACAAAGATGATTGTAATTTTAAATGACAACGATATGTCTATTGCCAAACCAGTTGGTGCACTTAGATCTTACCTAGCAAAACTCTTTTCTGGAAAGGTTTATTTTAGCTTTAGAGAAACAATAAAATTAATTATTTCTTCTTTCTCGAAGAGATTTAGCAAAAAAGCTGGTAAGGCAGAAGATTTTTTAAGATCAGCAGTCACAGGAGGTACGTTATTTAATTCACTAGGATTTTATTACATAGGTCCTATTGATGGACATGACATGGACTCATTAATACCTGTCTTAAAAAACGCAAAGCAGATTAATTTTGAAGGCCCAATTATGATACATATCAAAACTGAAAAAGGAAAAGGCTATGAATTTGCTGAAAAATCAGATGACAAATATCATGGTGTAACTAAATTTAATGTAAGCACTGGAGTTCAAGAAAAATCACAATCTATTAATCCATCATATACAAAAGTTTTTGCTAATACTCTTATTAAACATGCAGAAAAGGATAGTAAAATTGTTGGAATTACAGCCGCAATGCCATCAGGAACTGGAATGGATATTTTTGCAAAAAAATTCCCATCAAGAATGTTTGATGTTGGTATAGCGGAACAACATGGTGTAACTTTTGCAGCTGGTTTGGCTACAGAAGGCTACAAACCTTATGCCGCAATTTATTCTACTTTTTTGCAAAGAGCTTATGATCAAGTAGTACATGATGTAGCCATTCAAAGTTTACCAGTAAGATTTGCGATCGATAGAGCTGGATTAGTTGGTGCTGATGGACCAACACATGCTGGATCTTTCGATATAACTTATCTTTCAACCTTACCTAATTTTATAGTAATGGCAGCAAGCGATGAAGCAGAACTTGTAAGAATGATAAACACCTCAGTAGATATTAATGACAAGCCATCTGCTTTTAGATATCCAAGAGGAAATGGAGTTGGAGTAAAATTACCAAGTATTACTGAAAAGTTAGAAATTGGAAAAGGTAGAATTATTAAGGAAGGCAAACAAGTAGCAATTTTAAATTTTGGTGCAAGATTAAATGAATGTTTGATTGCGTGTGAAAATCTAAAAAAGAAAGGAATTAATTTAACTTTATTTGATGCACGATTTGCTAAACCTTTAGACGAAAATACAATTTGGCAATTAGCAAGAGATCATGAGATAATTATCTCTATCGAAGAAGGTTCTATTGGTGGTTTTGGGTCACATATTTCACAATATTTATTTGATAACAATTTAATCGATAACAATCTAAAATTTAGATCAATGATATTACCTGATAGATTTATAGATCACGATAAACCAGAACAAATGTATAAGTATGCAGGCTTAGATGCCATTAGTATCGAAACTAAAATTCTTGATACTTTGAATTCAAAGGTTGTTATAAAGCAATCAAACTAACTTTTGCACTGTGCGAAATTTATTAGGTAGTGATCTAATAGTACACAATGCATCATGGCCTCTCCAATTGGTACAGCTCTGATACCAACGCATGGATCATGTCTTCCTCTAACAGAGATAGATGTATTCTTTCCAAATTTATCAATAGTCTTTCTTGATGAAAGAATAGAAG
>CACFUH010000015.1 GCA_902569415.1 uncultured Pelagibacteraceae bacterium | reverse complement strand
TGGAATTAGTCTTGGTGTTGCCGTTTTAATTATTGTTATGTCTGTAATGAATGGATTCAGAACCGAATTAGTTGAAAAAATTGTAGGATTTAATCCACACGCAGTTATAAAACCCTACGAAAACCCAATAGATGAAAATTTATTTACCAATAAAGAACTAAACGAATTATCTAAAGTATTTGTCTATAGTAACAGCGGGGAAGGAGTTCTTATAAATAAAAACTATACCAAAGGACTTTTACTGAGAGGATATTTACCCGAAGATTATAGAAAATTAGACATTGTTGAAAGTAGCCGTTTCATTGGTAATAAAAAATTAAATCCTAGCCATATATCAATCGGAAAAGAATTAAGTTTTGATTATGATATTAAAGTAGGTGACAAAATACTAATTATGTCACCGACTGGTGTTCAAACAATAGTTGGTAATTTGCCTAAACAAAAAACATATATAGTTGATTCAATTTTTGATAGTGAAATATCAGATTTTGATTATAACGTTGCTTTTATTAATTTAAATGATTTAGAAAATTTATTTGATCTAAAAATTTCTAATAGAAATTTAGAAATTTATTTAAAAAATCCTAAAAATATTGAAATTATTAAAAAAAAGTTAGAAAGTATTTTTCAAGAGTACTATGTTTATACGTGGTCTGATTTAAATAAATCTTTGTTCTCAGCCCTAAAAGTTGAAAGAAATGTAATGTTTATAATTCTTTCATTAATAATTATTGTTGCTGCTTTTAATATAATTTCAGGTCTAACAATATTGGTTAAAAACAAAACAAGGGAAATTGCTATTCTTAAATCAATAGGTGTATTGAATAAATCAATTTCAAAAATATTTTTTATGGTTGGTTTTATTATTGGATCTTTAGCAACTATATTTGGAATTATATTAGGTGTTTTGTTTTCGATATATATAGAAAATATTAGAGAATTTATGAGTAATGTTTTTAGTATTAGACTTTTTCCTGAAGAAATATATTTTTTAAGCAAAATGCCATCTGAGATTAACGTTGGATCAATTTTTTTAATTGCTATTTGTTCCATAATAATAACAATTATTGTTTCTATTTATCCTGCAATAAAAGCTTCACGAATGAACACTTCAAGGGCCCTTAAATATGACTAATTTAATTGAATTAAAAAATATTGTTAAAAATTATAATACTAAAAAAAAGATAAAAGTATTAAACAAAATTAATTTTTCGTTTAAAGCTGGTAAAATTTATTCATTAATGGGTCCCTCAGGTTCTGGTAAATCAACACTTTTAAATTTACTTTCCTTAATCGACACTCCTAATTCGGGTACACTAAAAATATCAAATCATGTAATTAATCATAATTTACAAACTGATAATGATAAATTAAGAGCAAATAAAATTGGTATTATTTATCAAGATAACAATTTGTTGTCCGACTTTACAACTATTGAAAATATTTACTTATCAAGATTATCAATTGATGAAAATAAAAATAAAGCACTAGATGATGCAAAAAAAATAATGAGAAAACTTGGACTGACCAATAGAGAAAACCACTTGGCATCGGAACTTTCAGGAGGAGAAATGCAAAGAGTAGCTATTGCAAGAGCTCTAATTAATTCACCTGAAATAATTCTTGCTGATGAGCCAACTGGAAGTTTAGATATGAAAAATGCTAGAGATGTTTTTAAAATTTTACTTAAACTAAAAAATAAAAACAGATTAATAATATTTGCAACTCACAATAGATTTTTTGCTAATATGGCAGATTGCAAAATTGAACTAATTAGTGGTAAGATAAAAAGGTCCACTAATGCAAGAATCAAATAGAAAAACATTTAATCATCTTAAAATACATACCCAATATTCTATATGCGAAGGTGCAGTAAAAATTGAAGATTTAAAAAATTACTGTAAAGACAATAAAATTAAATCCCTAGGTTTATGCGATACTTCTAATTTGTGTGGGGCATTAGATTTTGCTGATAAAATTTCAAAATCAGGCACTCAACCAATAATTGGTACTCAAATTAAATTTAAAGCAGGTGAAACAATTGGTTTGCTACCATTATTTGCTTTAAATGAAAATGGTTATAAAAATATTATTGAACTTTCATCTGCTTCTTACTTACAGAATAACGAACTGTCTGATCCACACGTTGAATTTGGTAATTTATTATCTCACTCCAAAGGTGTTGCTGTATTTTCCGGTACTGTTTATGGATTATTTGGTCAATTATTTGAGAAAGGAAAATTTACTGAAATTCACGATCTATACATCGAACTTAAAAAAATATTTGGTGACAGATTTTATATAGAAATCCAACGTCATAATGATCTTAATGAAAGTAGCTTTGAAAAATTTAATTTAAAAAAGTCACTAGATTTAGAAATTCCAGTTATTGCAACCAATGAAGTCTTCTATTTAAACAAAGAAATGCACGAAGCACATGATGCACTAATTTGTATTGGAAACAAAACTTATGTTAGTGAAAAAAATAGACTCCGATTTAGTGATCAACATTATTTTAAAAATGACTTTGAAATGATTGAGTTATTCAGTGATATTCCAGAAGCATTAGAAAATAACTATAATTTTCCTTTAAGATGTAGCTTCAGACCCATGTTTTCAAATCCAATTTTGCCAAATATTAGCAATGATAAAGTAGGTAATGCTGACGATATTTTAAAAAAAGATTCTTTGGAGGGCTTAAAAATTAAGTTTAATAAAATTTCTGATGTAAAAGAGAATGAACTAGAAAAAAATAAAGTATATTTAGAATATAAAGCTAGACTTGATCATGAACTTTCTATCATCATTGAAATGAAATATTCTAGCTATTTTCTTATTGTATCTGACTATATTAAGTGGGCAAAGAGTAATGAGATACCAGTGGGTCCTGGCAGAGGATCTGGAGCTGGATCTTTGGTAGCATGGTGCTTATCTATTACCGATGTTGACCCAATAAAATTTAATTTGATATTTGAAAGATTTTTAAATCCAGACAGAATTTCTATGCCAGACTTTGATATAGATTTTTGTGAAGAAAAAAGAGACTTAGTTTTTGAATATTTAACAAAAAAGTACAAGGACAGTGTCGCCCATATAATAACATTCGGTAAATTGAAAGCACGAATGGTAATTAGAGATGTGGGAAGAGTTTTGGGCTTACCATATGGATTTGTTGATAGTATTTCAAAAATGATACCATTTGATCCATCAAGGCCACAAAATTTAACTCAATGTATTGCAAATGAGCCAAGATTACAAAAACTTATTAAAGAAGACACAAGAATTAAAAAATTAATTGATCTATCATTAAAGTTAGAGGATCTTAATCGAAATGTTGCAACGCATGCCGCGGGGGTAGTTATTGCTGATAAAAAACTTACCAAAATTGTGCCTTTGTATAAAGATGCTTCTGCTGACTTATTATTACCATCGACTCAATTTGATATGTATTCAGCTGAGAATGCAGGATTGATAAAATTTGATTTTCTAGGCCTAAAAACTCTTACTGTAATTAATAATACTCAAAAATTAATTCAAAAAAAAAATAAAGAATTTAAAATAGAAAATATTAATTACGAGGATGAAAAAGTTTTTGAATTATTGTCTACTGGAAAAACAGTTGGATTATTCCAGATTGAAAGTGCTGGTATGAGGGAGGCTTTAATACAAATGAAACCTAATCATATTGAAGATATTATTGCACTTGTTGCATTATATAGACCTGGACCAATGAACAACATTCCTACTTATAATGACTGTAAAAATGGCAGACAGACTCCAGATTATCTTCATCCATATTTAGAAGATATTTTAAAACCAACATATGGAGTAATTATTTATCAAGAACAAGTAATGCAAATTGCTCAAAAATTGTCAGGATTCACTGCTGGTCAAGCTGACTTATTAAGAAGAGCTATGGGAAAAAAGAAAAGATCTGAACTAGAAAAACAAAAACAAGGATTTATTGAGGGTGCGGTTAAAAACGGCATAGCCAAAGACGTTGCAGCTGGGATTTTTTTAAAAATTGAACCTTTTGCTGAATATGGATTTAACAAAAGTCACGCCGCAGCTTATGCTATAATTTCTTATCAAACTGCATTTTTAAAAACCTATTATTTAAAAGAATTCATGGCTTCATCTATGACTATGGATATTTCAAATCAAAATAAATTAAGTGAATTTTATGAAGAACTAAAAAGATTAAATGTAGAAGTTATAAGACCTGATATTAATGAATGTTATGCGGATTTTAGAACAAATGATAATAATTTTTATTACGCTTTAGGAGGTATTAAAGCAGTTGGATATCAAGCAATAACAAATATTGTCGAAGAGAGAATTAATAATGGAAAATTTAAAACTATTAACGATTTTATAAACAGAGTTAATCCAAAAGATATAAATAAACTTCAATTAGAAGGATTAGTGAAAGCTGGAGCATTTGATAGTTTAAATTCAAATAGACAATCCTTATTAAATTCAATACCAAATATTATATCTAAAAGTAAAAATATTTTTGATAATAAATCAGTAAATCAAATTGATTTATTTTCTGAAGATGAAAATATCCAAGATGAGATTGTTAAAAATGTCGAGGATTGGAATTTTGAAGAAAGGCTTTCAAAGGAGTTCGAATCATTAGGTTTTTATATTTCTGACCATCCATTAAATCAATTTACTGAAATTTTTGATGATTATAAAATTATTAATTACTCTAAATTTATTTCAAATGATGAAATAAAAAATGGAAATATTGCTGCGACACTATTAAAAATCCAAGAAAGAAAAACTGCAAAAGGAAATTCTTATGCAGTTCTAAAACTGACAGATCTTACTGGTGTCTTTGAACTTTTTATTTTTTCAGATGTTCTAGAGTTAAATAGAGAAATCTTAAAAGAAGGTAATTCATTAATATTAACTTTAATTAAAAATGTATCAACTGATGAAAATAGATTTAAAAGAACTAATGTACAAAAAATTGCATCTTTAAAGGATTTATTCAATAGTCCGATTAACGAAGTATCATTTGAGATTAAATCAAATGATGAATTAAATGAAATTTCTAAAATATTAAACCAGGATGGAAAAACTATTGTAAATATAAATTTTCTTACAAAAGAAAATGTTTTAAAATTCAAACTTAAAAATACTCGAAATTTTGAAAGAAAATCTTTGAATCTTTTAAGAAAACATCATATTCGAGCTATTATTGGTTAAAAAAAACTTGTTAAATTACAAAAATATTTGTAAATACTCACTAAATTAAATTAATACGCACACAATTTTTGGTTTAATAACCCTCCGGTCCTTAATTGGAAATAATTGTGGTGGCTTAACCGGGAAAAAAAATGAAAATACCTAACGTTACTATACAGCAGTTACTTGAAGCTGGAGTTCATCTTGGTCACAAGACTTTGAGATGGAATCCAAAAATGAAAAAATATATTTTTGGAAAAAGAGATTTAATTCATATTATTGATCTTACTCAAACTTTAGAATTAATTAATATAGCTCTTGAGAAAGTTTACAAAGTTATTTCTGAAAATGGAAAAATTTTATTTATATCAACAAAAAAACAAGCATCTGAAGCAATTGCTGAATTAGCAAAAGATACAGAGCAATATTATGTTAATCATAGATGGCTTGGAGGAATGTTGACAAATTGGGGAACAATTTCAAACTCTATAAAAAAATTAGAAAAGCTAAATATTGATTTAGTTTCTGAAAATAGAGGTTTTACAAAAAAAGAACTTTTAAAAATGAGTGTTCAAAGAGATAAACTTCAAAGATCTTTAGGTGGAATAGCAGATATGAAAAAAGTTCCAGATTTAGTATTTGTTATTGATACAAATTATGAATCTTTAGCAATTAAAGAATCGATTAAATTAGAAATTCCAATAATTGCAATTCTTGACACCAATTCAAATCCTGAGGGGATAAATTATCCTATTCCAGGTAATGATGATGCTAGAAGATCTATTGATCTATACTGTAGTTTAATTAAAGAAACTATTATTAATGCAAAAAAAGAAATTCCAATCTCAGAGGAAAAAGTAACAAAAAAAGCTGAAAAAAAAACCGATAATCTAGAAACTTCAGATAAAAAAAAGGATGATGATAAAAAATCTAATAATCCTTTAAATTAATTTAAAAAATGAGTGACCTAGAAAAAATTAAGCAACTAAGAAATTCTACAGGTGCAGGCTTCAAAGATTGTAATTCAGCCTTAAAAGAATCTGCTGGAGATTTAGAAAAAGCTGTTGAAATTCTTAGAGTAAAAGGAATCTCTAAAGCATCAAAAAAAATGTCTAGAGAAGCAAAAGAAGGTGTTATAGCACTTACAGAATCTGAAAACAAAACCTCAGTTCTTGAAGTTAATTGCGAAACTGATTTTGTTGCTAAAAATGAAGATTTTATAAACTTTGTTAAGGAATTAAGTTTAATTAATAATTTAGTTGATTCAGATCAAGAAAAATTAAAAAAATCACTAATGAAAAATAAAAATACAGTTGAAGATAATTTGGTAACAATGATAGCCAAAATTGGTGAGAAAATAACCTTAGGAAGAGCAAAAACATTACAACATAATGATTCAAAAAATTATTCATATTTACATACAGTTGTAAAAGATAATCTTTCAAAACTTGCTGTTATTGTGTCATTAAGTTCTAATGCAGAATCTGAAAAAATGGATTTATTTGGTAAACAATTATCGATGCATATAGCTGCTTCAAACCCTTTATCGGTAGATGTTAATGGAATAAGTAAACACATTTTAGAAAAAGAACAAGAACTTATCACTGAAGAGCTTAAAAATTCAGGCAAACCTGAAGATATAGCAAAAAAAATTAGTTCTGGTAAAATGAATAAATTTAAAGAAGAAAATAGTTTAATGACACAACAATGGGTTATGGAGCCAAAAAAAAAAGTAACAGATATTATAAAAGAAATGGATCTTAAAGATTTAAAAATTGTTGATTTTTACAGAATTAAGATTGGTGACTAATGTTTAACGAAAATAATTACATACAAAAAATGGGCAAAACACTTGAAGTGTTTACTAAAGAATTATCTTCATTGAGAACAGGAAGAGCCAACTCAAATATGTTGGATATCATTAAAGTTGATGTTTATGGACAAAAAATGCCAATTAATCAACTTGCTAGTGTCACCACTCCAGAACCAAGAATGATTAATATACAAGTTTGGGATCAAAATAATGTTCCATTAATAGACTCGTCAATTAGAAAATCAGAATTAGGTTTAAACCCACAAATTGATGGTCAACTTATAAGGCTTCCTATACCAGATTTAAGTGAAGAAAGAAGAACTGAAATTAAAAAGCTTATTAAATCTATGGGAGAAAAATGTAAAATATCTATAAGAAATATCAGAAGAGAAGCTAATGACGAATTAAAAAAATTATTAAAATCAAAAGAAATTAGCGAAGATGATGAAAAAAAATTTGAAAAAAAAATTCAAACTATAACTGACGATCAGATTAAAAAAGTTGATGAAAAAGTTATTTCTAAAGAAACAGAAATAATGAAAATATGAACCATATTAAACATGTCGCTATCATTATGGATGGTAACGGTCGTTGGGGAATAAAGCATAAAAACTCAAGAAATTTAGGTCACAAAGAAGGTATCAAAACTGTTGAAAAAATTATCAAATCAACAATTAAAAACAAAATTAAATATCTAACTTTGTATGCTTTTTCTACAGAAAATTGGAAGAGACCAAAAAAAGAAATAAATTTTTTATTTAATCTGCTAGAAAATTTTTTAACAAATAAAATTTCAGAATTTAATAAAAAGAAAATTAGATTAAAAGTTATTGGAAAAAAAAAATTCTCTAAAAAAATAAATAACCTTCTTAATAAATCAGAAAAAAAAACATTTAATAATAAGCGATTGCAAATAAATTTAGCTTTAAATTATGGATCAAAAAATGAAATAGTTAATGCATTAAATTCAATTTTAAAAAAAAAAATTAGAATTACCGAACAAAGTATTAAAAAATCTTTATTTACAAAAAATATACCAGATCCTGATTTATTAATTAGAACAGGAAATACTAAAAGACTAAGCAACTTTTTATTGTGGCAATTGGCCTATTCTGAGATTTTTTTTATAAAAAAATTATGGCCAGACTTTAATGAAAAGGATTACAATAGAATATTAGTAAAATTTAGAAAGACTAAAAGGAATTTTGGCAATATATTATGAAAGAATTATCAAAAAGAATATTAACTTCAATATTTTTATTAATCTTATTAATTTCGGTATTCTTCAATAAGTATGTTTTAATTACTTTATTAGCCTTATTGTCTACTGTTTCATGGATTGAATTTAATAGCTTGATTTCTAAAATTATAAATAAAAACAATTTTTTAATTATATTTTTTAATACCATTAGTTTAATTTATTTAGTTTTTTTTTCATCAATAGTTTTTGAGGGAGTTTCAGGTGATTATAAGAATTTTATGCTGTTTATATTTTTGATTTGTATATTTACCGATATAGGTGGATTTGTTTTTGGTAAACTTTTTAAAGGCAAGAAACTTACAAAAATTAGCCCCAACAAAACATTATCAGGATCAATAGGATCATTTGTACTTTCATTATTATTAGTTCCTTTTTTTTATTACAACTTTGAAACTCATGAAATTTTGAATAAGAAATTAGAATTTTATATATTTTTTGTAATTTTTATATCTTTTGCATCTCAATTAGGAGATATATTTATTTCTTATTTAAAGCGCAAAGCTAAAGTTAAAGATACTGGTAATTTGTTACCAGGTCACGGCGGACTTCTAGATAGGATAGATGGAATGCTTTTAGCCATTCCAGTAAGTTTGATATTAATTTTAATTTTACAATTATGAAAAAAAAAATTGGTATACTTGGTTCAACAGGATCAATAGGTGAAAATACTGTAAAAATTATTCAAAATAATAAGAAAGATTTTGAAGTTAAATTTTTATCAACAAATCGAAATGTAAAAAAGTTATTAAAACAATCATCAATTCTTAAACCCAAAAGTGTAATCATTTTTGATAAAGGAGAGTTTATAAAAAACAAAAAAAAATTCACAAAAAAAAAAATAAAAGTATTTAATTCATTCAATGAATTAAAAATAAATTCACTTAAAAAAAAAATAGATTATATTATGTGTTCTATAACTGGTTTAGCAGGGCTAGATTCAACAATAAATTGTATCGATAAAACAAAAAATATTGCTATTGCAAACAAGGAATCAATTATATGTGCTTGGAATCTTATAGAAAAAAAATTAATAGAAAATAAAACAAAATTTATACCAGTCGATTCAGAGCATTTTTCGATCTGGTCATTATTAAAAAATGAGTCAATTGATAATGTCGATAAAGTTTTTATTACAGCATCAGGTGGTCCTTTTTTAAATTACAAATTAAATAAATTAAAAAACGTTAAACCAAAAGATGCAATTAAACACCCAAACTGGAAAATGGGAAAAAAAATCTCTATTGATTCTGCAACTTTAATAAACAAGGTTTTTGAAGTAATCGAAGCGCAAAGAATATTTAAAATTGATATTAATAAATTTGAAATCTTAATTCATCCTAGTTCATATATTCATTCTATAATTAAATTTAATAATGGCCAAATCAAAATTCTTGCTCATGATACTGATATGAAAATTCCAATTTTCAATTCTATTTATCAAGACAAATTGAAAAAAATTAAAACAAAAAATATTAATATTAATTTGTTAAATAACTTAAAATTAACGAAGATTAATTCTAAGAAATATCCATCTACTAAAATTTTAAATAAAATTAATAATACAAATAGCTTGTTCGAAACCGTATTAATATCTTCTAATGATGAGTTGGTAGAACTGTATATTAAGAATAAAATAAAATTTTTGCAAATTAACAAAATATTATTGAAAATTTTAAATACTAAAAAATATTCAAATCTTATAATGAAAAAGCCTAAAAAAATATCCGATATAATTAATCTATCTAAAGAAGTAAGATTGAAAACAAGAAAACTATGTATAAAGTAAGCATATTTATGAAAATATTTTTTAAAATAATTTCAATATTAGTCTTTTTTTATTTCCCTGCTAATTCTGAAGTAATTAAAGAAATTAAGATTGATGGTAATCAAAGAGTTTCAAGTGAAACTGTTAAGGTTTTTAGCGGTGTAAAGAAAAATTCTGATTTAAACGAATATCAATTAAATGATATTTTAAAAAAACTTTACTCAACAAATTATTTTAAAAATGTTTCAATAAATATTGATAATAATATTTTGTATATTTTTGTTGATGAAAATCCCATTATCCAAACGTTATTGTTTGAAGGATTAAAGAACAAACGTATTCTTGAAACATTATCTGAGCAAATAGAAATGAGAGAAAAAAGTTCATTTGTTGAAAGTAAAGTGAAAAGAGATGAAGAGAAAATTACTAATATTTTAAGAACAAATGGTTTTTATTTTTCAAAAGTTTCAACAAAATTAAATTATAATGACAATAATACAGTTGATCTTATTTATGATATTAACCTAGGAGAAAAAGCTTTTATAAAAAAAATAACCTTTATCGGCGATAAAAAAATTAAAGATAATAAATTAAGAAAAATTATTATTTCCGAAGAAGCTAAGTTTTGGAAAGTTCTCAGTTCTAAAAAATTTTTGGATATAAACAGAATAAAACTTGATGAAAAATTGTTAGTTAATTACTATAAAAACAAGGGTTATTACAATATTTCTGTTGAAAGCTCATCAGCAAAAGTTATTGATGACAAAGATTTTGAATTAATTTTCAACATCAATGCAGGAAAAAAATATTATTTTGGAAATATAGATTTAAATATACCAGTTGATTATTCTATTGATAGTTTTAATGAAATCATTAAAACGCAAAAAGATATGGAAGGACAAGTTTATTCCTTAAATAAAATAAAAAAAATTCTTAAAAAAATCGATGAAATTGTTCTATTAAAAGAATTTGAATTTATTAACGCCAAGTATACAGAAACTATAAAAGATAACGAAATAAACTTTTTAATTAAACTTGAAGAGAGCGAAAAATTTTATATAGAAAGAATAAATTTATTTGGAAACTTTATTACCTCAGAAAATGTAATAAGAAATTCAATGATTGTTGATGAAGGTGACCCTTTTAATGAAATATTAATTAACAAATCAATTAATCAGATTAAAGCAAGAAGAATTTTTAAAACTGTTGATAAAATAGTAACCGATGGTTCTTCTGATAAAACTAAAATAATTAATATAACTGTTGAGGAACAGGCAACAGGAGAAATTTCAGCAGGGGCAGGAGCTGGTACTAGTGGCCAAACTGTTTCATTTGGAATAAGAGAAAATAATTATATGGGTACTGGAGTTAAATTAGATGCAAATCTTTCAGTAAGTGACACTGGTATCGATGGAATATTTACAGTCAATAATCCTAATTACAAAAATTCTGATAAAAGTTTAATTACAAGCATTGAAGCAACCAAACTAGACCAAATGTCTAAATTTGGCTATAAAACTAACAGAACTGGCTTTAGTATAGGAACATCTTTTGAGCAATATGATGATGTATATTTTTCTCCATCATTTTCAAATTATTTTGAGAGTCTAAAAACTTCATCAACAGCTTCTGACGCAAAGAAAAAGCAAAAAGGAGATTATTTTGATAGTAGTTTTAGCTACGGTTTAACATTAAATAAACTAAACCAAAATTTTCAACCATCATCAGGATCTAAAAGTTCATTTTATCAAGCTATTCCAATTTATTCTGATGATTTCAGTTTTACCAATTCATTTGATTATGTAAAATATTTTTCACCAAATGAGAATGCAATCATATCTATTAGAGTTTTGGCAAAATCAATTAATTCATTAGCGGGAGACGACGTTAGAATATCAAAAAGAATTTACTTGCCTGGGAAAAGATTAAAAGGATTTGAATCTGGAAAAGTTGGTCCAAAGGACGGATCTGATTTTATAGGCGGTAACTTTGCATCAGCTCTTAATTTTGCAACAACATTGCCTGGCTTGTTTAGTGATCTCGAAAATATAGACTTTAGCTTGTTTTTTGATGCAGGAAATGTGTGGGGTGTTGACTACAATAGTGCATTGGATAACAATAGTAAAATTAGATCATCAACTGGTCTTGCGGTTGATTGGCTTACACCAATAGGACCTCTGTCATTTTCATTTTCGCAACCAATAACAAAATCTAGTACTGATATAACTGAAAACTTTCGATTTGATATAGGTACTACCTTTTAAATGAAAAAATTTTTTATACTAATTTTTTTTTTATTTAATATAAATTTTGCTTTTGCTGAAGAAAAAATTGTTTATCTTGATATTAATAAAATAATAAATGAGTCAAAAGCTGGTATTAAAATTAATGAACAACTAAAAAAAATTAATGACAAAAATATTGAAGATTTTAAAAAATTTGAAAGCAAATTAAAGTCAGAAGAAGCGGATATACTAAAACAAAAAAATATATTAAAAGAAGAAGATTTTAATTCAAAAGTAAAAGCTTTAAGAATTAAATACGATGCTTATAATGAAAAAAAAATAAACACAAACAGTGAATTGAAAAAAATGAGAGATAATGCTGCTAATAAATTATTAACTGCTATAAACGAAATTCTTAAAGAATATTCTTTAAAAAACTCAATTTCTTTAATGATAGATAAAAAAAATATTGTTATTGGTAAAACTCAGCTAGATATAACAAATGATATATTAGAGTTGTTAAATAAAAAAATTTCTAACATAAGTTTAAATTAGTGACTGACAAATTAAATAAAACACAAATCTTGGAATTATTACCTCATAGAGAACCAATGTTATTAATAGACGAACTTAAAAATATTAAAAAATTATTTTCTGCAACAGCTATAGTGAATGTTAAAAAAAGTAGTTTTTTTGTTCAAGGTCATTTCCCTGGACAACCGGTAATGCCAGGTGTGTTGATAGTTGAAGCTTTTGGTCAAGCGGCCGCAGCCTTAACTGCTGCTGGTATTGACAAAAAAGAATATGAAAATAAGTTAGTTTTTTTAATGAGTGTAGAAAAGGCTAGATTCAGAAATCCTGTAATTCCTGATTGTAAATTAGAATTAAATATTGAAGCCATCAGATCACATGGAAGAGTTTGGAAGTATAAAGGCGAAGCTTTCGTTGAAGGAAAAAAAATGGCTGATGCTCAATGGTCTGCTACAATTGTTGACAGGAAATAATTAGCAATAAATCTTGATAAGTAATTAATATAAGCTTTGATATTAAACTTATTAATGAATAATCCATTTTTTAAAAACAAAGGTCCTTTTCAGATTGATAAATTATTAAAAGATTCTGGTTTAGATAATAAGAATAATTATAAATCAACTAAAGTTTACGATATAAAAGATTTATCTACGTCAACTTCAAAAGATATTACTTTTTTACATTCAAAAAAATATTCTAATCTTTCATCTAAAACCAAAGCAGTTTTTTGTATTACTACAGAAAGTCTCAAAAATTTTTTACCTGCTAAGTGTAATAAAATAATAGTAGACAATGTTTTGATTGCTACAGCAAAAATAACAAAATTATTTTATCCCGGATCTGTAACTGATGATTTTGATATAACTTCAAAAGATATAAAAAGTACTTCATTTAAGAAAAAAGTTAAGTTTGGAAAAAATGTCCTAATAGGGAAAAATGTAAAAATTGGAAAAAACTGCTCCATTGGACATAATACTATTATTGAGAAGAATGTTATTATTGGAAATAACTGTTCTATAGGTTCTAATGTGATTATAAGAAATTCAATAATTAATAACCATGTTCATATTTTAGATGGATGTGTAATTGGAAAAAAAGGTTTTGGCTTTTTTCCAAATAAAGAAACTAATTATCGTTATCCTCAAATTGGTGTAGTTATAATCAATGATAATGCAGAAATAGGATGTGGTTCTACTATTGATCGTGGATCTATGTCGAATACTATAATCGGAAAAAATACTTACTTAGATAATCAAATTCATATTGCACATAATGTTAAAATTGGTGACAATTGTATAATTGCTGGACAAGTAGGATTCGCTGGAAGTTCTACATTAGGAAATCAAGTAATGATAGGTGGGCAGGCTGGTGTTTCGGGTCACTTAAAAATTGGTAATAACGTTCAGATAGGTGGTGGTAGTGGTGTTATTAAAGACATACCAGATAATTCAAAAGTTATGGGCTACCCAGCAAAAAGTTTAAAAAATTTTATAAGAGAAAATAAATGATACACAAAACTGCAATAGTTGACAGTAAAGCTAAGGTCTCAAATTCGGCAAAAATAGGCGCATATTCTGTAATTGGTCCTAATGTTGAAATTGGAGATAATACAATAATTCATTCACAGGTAAATATTACAGGAAATACGATAATTGGAAATGGAAATAAAATTTATCCATTTGCATCGATTGGTAATGATCCTCAAGATTTGAAGTTTGATGGTGAAGACACCAAACTTGTAATCGGAGACAACAATAAAATTAGGGAATATGTAACTATTCATCCTGGCACTAAAGGAGGTGGTGGCTTAACTAAAATTGGAAATAATTGCTTGTTTATGATTTCATCTCATGTTGCACACGATTGCGACGTAGGAAATAATGTAATTATTGCAAATAATGTTCCATTGGGTGGTCATGTTATTATTGAAGATTACGTTGTTATAGGTGGAAACTCAGCAGTTCAACAATTCACTAGAATAGGACAAATGGCAATGATTGGTGGAATGACTGGTGTTTTGCATGATGTTATTCCATATGGATTATCAATAGGTAACAGAAATTATCTACAAGGACTTAATTTAATTGGATTAAGAAGAGCTAATTTTGAAAATAAAGATATTTTAGGTCTAACAGAGGCATACAAAGAAATATTTTCTACAAAAAATCTTACAGATAATTTAAGTAAATTAAATGGTGAGTTTAAAGAAAACCCATTAGTAAAAAATGTTATTGAGTTTATAACTAAGGATAAAAAAAGATCTATTTGCACACCTTTTTCAAAGGAGTAGGATGATTGGCTTGATATTTGGAGAGACTAGATTTCCAATTGAAATTCTAAAAAAAATAAAAAAAAGAAAATTAAATTATTTAATAATTGATTTATCTAAATCAAAAAAATTTAAAAAAGATAAAAAATCCTTTTCCGTATCAATTGGACAATTTGGTAAAATTATTAATATTTTAAAAGACAATAACTGTAAAAAAGTACTTTTTGCTGGAAAAGTATCAAAACCAAACTTTTCAAAACTTAAATTAGATTTGAAAGGCATTTATTATATACCGAGAATAATAAAAGCATCAAAAGTTGGTGATGTGTCTATATTAAAAGAAATTATTAATATATTGAAAGAACAATCAATTAAAACAATAAGTTCAATATCCTTTAATCCAGAATTATCACTTAAAAAAGGAAATTATTCTAAAACAAAACCTAACAAAGATGATAAAAAAGATATTAAAAAAGCCATAGTTACTCTCAATAGATTAGGAAAGTATAACTTTAGCCAGGGAACGGTTGTTAGAAACAATAGAGTTATAGCCATTGAAGGGAGAGGTGGAACAGAAAAAATGCTTAAAAAATGTAAAAGTAAAAAATATAGAAATAAAGGTGTTTTAGTAAAACTTCCAAAGAAAAAACAAGATCTTAGAATTGATCTGCCTACAGTGGGTTTAAAAACATTAAAACAGTGCTTTATGAGCGGTCTTAAAGGAATAGTGCTAAAGAACAAACAGAATATATTTTTAGATAAAAATAAATGCATAAATTGGGCCAACAAAAATAAAATGTTTATTACAGTAAAATGAAAAAAATTTTTATACTTACTGGAGAGCCATCTGGAGATAAATTAGCCTCAACTGTTATTTCTAAATTAAAAAAAAATAATTCAGATATTGAATATTCATGTGTTGGTGGAACACATTTAAATTCTTTAGGCATAAAATCGATATATGATCTAAAGGAAATTACATTTATAGGCTTTACAAGTGTTTTGCTTAATATATTTAAAATAAAAAAAAAAATTAATGAAACTGTAAATAAAATAATTGAATTTAAACCTGATATTTTATTTAGCGTTGATAGTCCTGATTTCACCTTAAGAGTTGCTGAAAAAGTTAAGAAAATCAACCCTAATATAAAAACAATACATTACGTTGCTCCTCAAGTCTGGGTATGGAGAGAGGGAAGAGTAAAAAAATTTAAAAAATTTTTGGACCACATCCTTTTATTATTTAATTTTGAAAAGAAATATTTTGACAAAGAAAATATTAATAACACATTTGTAGGACACCCATTACTTGAAAAAAATACTAATTCAAAAACTGTATTATCGAATTTAATTCCAAAAGATAAAAAAATTATATCCCTATTTGCAGGAAGTAGATCATCTGAAACCTCTATACTTTTACCAATTTTAATAGATTTTATTAAACTTATGAATGATAAATTTAATGATTATTTGTTTGTATTTCATGCAACTGAAGAAAATAAAAATTATATTAATGATAATGTTAATATAGCTAACTCAGATAATATTCAGGTAATTTCTGATGAAAACATTAAATCACAAATATTATCAAGATCTATATTTGCAGTTTCTAAATCTGGTACAGTTTCACTTGAAATTTGTAATGCAAAAATTCCATCAATTATTATTTATAAAATGAATTTTTTAAATTTTATGATTGTCAAATTTTTAGTAAAAGTCCAATATGCTAATATTATTAATATAATCAATAATAAAGAAATTATTCCAGAACTTATTCAAAATGAATGTAATTCTAAAGAAATTTTTAAATCAGTTGTTTATTTTCTAAGAAATCCAGCGCTTATGAATAAACAAATTAATGATTTTAGTTTTACTTTAAATGAAATTAGATCAAAAACCTCATCTGCAGATGAGGCTTCGTCAGTTTTATCAAGATATCTTATTTCCTAATCTTTTTAAGACTTCGTCTTTACCAAGAGATTTAATTATATCATAAATTCCAGGACCGAATTTTGAACCTGTTAAAAATATTCTTAGTGGTTGCCCAACTCCTTTAAAGTTTGTTTCGTTTTTTTTTATGAGATCATTAATAATTGGCTCTAAGTTTTCTTTGTTTAATTTTTCTACTTTTGAAATACTGTTAGAAAATTCAGATATTATTTTTTTTGCTTTATCATCTATTAATTTAATATCATCTTGATTAATTGTAACTTTATCTTCAATTATGTATTGAGAATTTTTGTAAATATCCTCTAAAGTTTTAGATTTGTTTTTAAGAAACGGCAAAGAAGATTTAATTTTATCTCCTTTTTCATTAGGTATTTTTTTTTTATAAATTTCGCAGTATTTTGTTAATTGTTTGAAAAGATCATTTTCATTAATATTTTTAATGTAATGTTCATTCATAGATAATATACGGCTCATATCAAGTTTTGATGGAGATTTACCTATTCCTTCCAAATTAAAGTGCTTAATGCTCTCTTCTTCAGTAAATATTTCTTTATCTTTAAATGACCATCCTAGTCTTAAGAGGTAATTTCTTAATGCTTCTGGCATTATGCCAATCTTTGAATAATCGTCTAATGTGGATGCCTTATCTCTTTTTGATAGTTTTTTACCTTCTGTTGTATGAATTAAAGGTATATGAGCGAAAGAGGGGATTTCCCATTTCATAGCCAAATAAATCTGCATTTGTTTAAAGGTATTTATTTTATGATCGTCTCCACGGATTATATGTGTAATATTCATTTGATGATCGTCAACAGATGCAGATAAATTATAAGTTGGTGAACCATCATTTCTTAATATAATAAAATCTTCTATAGTATTATTCTCTATTTCAATATCTCCTTGAACCAAATCTTTTAATATAGTGGATCCTTCAATTTTACTTTTAAATCTTATTGTAGGTTTTATATTTTTGGGAGCATCAGTTTCACTTTTATCTCTCCATTTTCTATCATAAATGTAAGGAATTTTTTTTTGTTTTGCTCTATTTTTCTGTTCTTCTATTTCTTCATTTGAACAATAACATTTGTAGGCATGACCATTGTTTAGTAATTCGTTAGCAATTTTAATATGATCATTTATTTTTTTTGATTGTATGTATTCATTTCCGTCTTGCTCGATACCTATCCATTTAAGTGATTGTATTATTTGATTTTTATATTCATCTTTTGATCTTTCTTTATCTGTATCTTCAATTCTTAAAAAAAAAGATCCTTTGTGATTTTTTGTATATAGCCAATTAAATAAAGCAGTTCTTACCCCGCCTATATGTAGAGGCCCAGTTGGAGATGGAGCAAATCTTGTTGCTACTTTTGACATTAATGATATTTAGACTATTTTAATGGAAGTTTCTATATAAAGATACTAGAATACCTTGTACTTTTACTCTATCAGGACCAAATATTTTTGTTTCATAATTTCTGTTTGCACTTTCAAGAGCAACAGTTTTCCCTTTTCTTCTTAATCTTTTTAACATCGCTTCATGATCATCAATTAAAGCAACAACAATTTTTCCATTTTCTGCAGTATCGCTCTTTTTTATTATAACTGTATCACCATCATTTATGCCAGCTTCTATCATAGAGTCTCCACTTACTTTTAAACCAAAAAATTGACCATTTTTTTCAATATTTTCTGGTAGTGGAATTCTAGTCACCTCATTTTGAATAGCTTCAATGGGTGTCCCTGCTGCTATACTACCAAGAACTGGAATATCTGTATCTTTGTTTGTCAAATTAGTTTCATCCAAGCCTCCTTTTATAACACTTGGAGAAAATGAATTATAAATATCATTTGCCGAGGCAGTTTCTGGAAGTTTAATAACTTCTAAAGCTCTTGCTTTATGAGCTAGTCTTTTAATAAATCCTCTTTCTTCTAAAGCGCTTATTAATCTATGTATTCCTGATTTTGATTTAAGATTTAACGATTGTTTCATTTCTTCGTAAGAAGGAGAAACACCAGAAGATCTCAACTTCTTGTTAATAAATAAAAGCAGGTTTTTTTGTTTTTTAGTTAGCATAGAACAAATTAAGTACATCTATGTTCTACAAAAGTTCTTTTAATTTAACAATAGATTAAAAGTCAGCAAAATAGAGGTTTTTTTAGCTATAAAACTGAAAAAATAGAATTTTTATTTAGATTTTTCAAAAGTGATTCACCAATTAAAAAAGTTTTAATATTTGTTTTATTTTTAATTTCTAAAAGTTCTTCTTTATTTTTAATTCCACTCTCTGAAATTAAGGGCCCGTCATGCCTTTTTAAAATATTATGAATATCATAAGTTGTATTTATTTCAGTTTTTAAAGTTTTAAGATTTCTATTATTAATACCAATTAAAGCGTCATTAAAATTTAAGGCTCTTTTAGCCTCTTTAACATTATGAACCTCAACTATTACTGACATATTTAATTTTGTAGCCTCTTCGTACAATGTATTTGCAATTTCATCAGTTACACCAGCTAATATAATTAATATAGCATCTGCACCATAACTTTTTGCAAGATAAACTTGAAATTTATCTATAAAAAAATCCTTACATAAAATTGGAAGTTTAATTTTTTGTTTTATTTTACTTATATGTAGTAAATTTCCTAAAAAAAAATCTTCTTCTGTTAAAACAGATAAACATGTAGCTTTATTTTTATTATATATATCTGCAATGTTAACTGGGTCGTATTTTTCAATTATTATACCAGCTGAAGGACTGGCTTTTTTAATTTCTGCAATAACTGAAATTTTATTTTTTTTCTCATTATTTTCAATTTTTTCTTTAAAATTTATAAAAGATTTATTTTCATCAATTTTTTTTTTTAAATTTTCTATAGATATAGTTTTTTTTAATAAATCTATTTTTTTTTCTTTATTTTTAATTATTTTTTCTAATATATTTTCAGACACTTTGAATACTTTGTAAATGTTTAAATGTTTTGCCAGACAGAATATGCTCTCTAGAATTACTATAAGCTTCTTCAAAATTTGAACATTTTTCTGATACAATAAGACCAGCCGCAGCATTAAGGCAAACTGCTTTAGAAAAATCATTATCTTTACCTTTAAATATATCAATCATTTTATCTGCATTGTATTTAGCATCATCGCCAAGTAAATTATTAAAGTTTTCAGCATTAATTTTTAAATTAATAGGATCAATAACTATTTCAGTAATTTTGCCATCTTTAAGTTGAACTACATTTGTTTTCGCATAAGGTGAAATTTCATCCAATCCATCTTGACTATTGACAATCCAAGCAAATTTAATTTTTAAATTTCTTAATCCATTTGCAAAAATTTTTAGTAGCTTTTTATTAAACACACCAACGACTTGCCTTTCAACAAGAGCAGGACTACTTAATGGTCCAATCATGTTAAATATAGTTCTTTTTCCTATTTTCTTTCTTGTGGGACCAACAAATTTCATTGCACTATGGTAATTGGGCGCAAACATAAAACCAAAATTATTTGTATTTATTTGATCTTCTATTTCTTTAGGTTCTAAGTTAATTTTAATATTTAACGCCTCCAGCACATCACCAGAACCACATTTTGATGAAACAGCTTTATTACCGTGTTTAGCAACTCTTATACCCATGCTTGATAATAATAGAGCAGAAGCAGTTGATATATTCAATGTATTCATCCCATCTCCACCAGTTCCACAGGTATCAATACAATTTTGAACATTAACTCTCTTAGATTTTTCTCTTAAAATATAAACTCCACCTGCAATTTCGTCGGATACTTCACCTTTAAGAGATAAAAGGGTAAGGAAATTAAATATTTCATTTTCAGTGGCATCACCACTCATCAGTATATTAAAAACTGATTTACTTTCTTCAAAAGATAAATCATGTTTTTTTTTAAGTTTTTCCAAAAATTTTTTCATTATCTTTTGTAGTTTATAAAATTTTTTAAAATTTTTATACCTATTGCAGTTTTTATACTTTCTGGATGAAACTGTACTCCATGAATATTATATTTTTTATGCATAATTCCCATAATTAAACCGTCTTTTGTTTGAGCAGTTATTAAAAGATCCTTTGATAGAGTTTTTTTTTCAATAATTAAACTATGATATCTAGTTGCCTCAAAAACCCTAGGTAAATTTTTTAAAATACCATTTTTATATGATATAATTTTACTAGTTTTGCCGTGCATTAATTTTTTTGCTTGAATAATTTTTGACCCAAAAACCTGTCCTATTATCTGATGCCCCAAACATACTCCAAGTATTGGAATTATTTTATATAATTTTTTTACTATTTTTAAACAATTTCCCGATTGATTAGGATTACCTGGCCCAGGAGATATCACTATTTTATTATATTTTTTTTTAATAATTTCCTTTTCAGTTATTTCATCATTTCTAAATACTTCGACACTCGTATTCAGTGAAGATAAGTAATGATAAAGGTTAAATGTAAAACTATCGTAATTATCAATTAATAATATCTTCATTTTTATTCTAAAGATTTTAATAAAGCTTTAGCTTTATTTACTGTTTCCTTATATTCATTCATTGGTTTGCTGTCAGCAACAATACCAGCTCCAGCTTGAACATAAAATTTATTATTTTTTGAAACTGCAGTTCTTAATGCTATACAAGTATCAAAATCTCCATTTGCTGAAAAATATCCAATACCACCTGCATATACTTTTCTTTTGGTATTTTCCAACTCATCAATAATTTCCATAGCTCTTATTTTTGGAGCACCTGAAACAGTACCTGCAGGAAAACCTGACAGAAGAGTATCAAATTTTGAATATTTTTTATTAAACACACCTGTAACATTTGAGACAATATGCATAACGTGTGAGTATCTTTCTATAACAAATTCTTCAGTTACTTTTACAGTATTAATCTTTGAAACTTTACCAGTATCATTTCTTCCTAAATCAAGAAGCATTAAATGTTCAGAAAGTTCTTTTTTATCTTGTAACAAATCTTTTTCATAAAATTTATCTTCTTTTACACTTTTACCCCTAGGTCTTGTCCCAGCAATAGGCCTTACAGTAATTTTGTTATTTCTCAATCTAACGAGAATTTCAGGGCTAGCACCAATAATTTGAAAATCTTCGAAGTTAAAAAAATACATAAATGGTGAAGGGTTTTTTACTCTAAGTTTTTTATAAA
>CACFUH010000014.1 GCA_902569415.1 uncultured Pelagibacteraceae bacterium | reverse complement strand
ATTCCAAATCATGTTTTAAATCAATGGAAAAAAATTGGAAATAAAGGTTCGATGCTTAATACAAAATGGAACAAAGTATATAAAAAAAATAAAAATAAAATAAATAAGTCTTTTAAGAATAATTTTTCTAAATCAATAAAATCTGAAAAACATAGAGCTATTAAAGATTTAAAAAGTTTGGCAACTAGAAAATGTTCAGAGCTATTTTTAAATTCTATTACTTATAAAAATAACTGTTTACTTGGAGGTTCTGCTGATCTTACTGGATCAAATAATACAAAAACAAAATACCATAATATAATTAAACCAGGAGATTTTAGTGGAAATTATATTCATTATGGTGTGAGAGAACATGCAATGTGTGGAATTATGAATGGTATTTCGCTACACAGCAAAATTATACCTTATGGTGGAACTTTTTTGATTTTTTCAGATTATTGTAAACCTTCAATCAGACTATCAGCTCTAATGGAACAACAAGTCATATATGTAATGACCCACGATTCAATAGGTCTAGGCGAAGATGGTCCAACCCATCAGCCGATTGAACAACTTTCAAGTTTAAGAGCTATTCCAAACTTAAATATTTTTAGACCAGCCGACAGAATGGAAACTATAGAATGTTGGGAATTGGCACTAAAAAATTCAAAAAGACCAAGCGTATTATCTTTAACAAGACAGAATCTAGATCCTATAAGAAAAAAATACTCTAATAATAACAAATGTTCTTTTGGGGCTTATGAAGTTTTGAGAACAAAAAAAAAGGTTGATTTAACAATTTTGGCAAGCGGTTCTGAAGTCAATTTGGCTATAGAAGCAAGCCTTAAATTGGCCAAAAATAAAATATATTCAAAAGTTATATCAGTACCATGCCAAGATATTTTTGACTTACAATCAACATCTTATAAACGAAAAATTCTTGAGGAAACTGAAATAAAAATATCAATTGAAGCAGGATCTACTGATTGTTGGAAAAAATATGTTGGGAAAAAAGGTGCTACATTTGGAATTGATGAGTTTGGTAAAAGTGCTCCATATAAAGATATATACAAGCACTTTGGTTTAACTGTAGAAAATATTTCAAAAAAAATTAAAAATCTAATAAGGAATTAAAATGGCAATAAAAGTTGGAATTAATGGAATGGGAAGAATTGGGAGAATGGTAATTAGAGCCATTATTGAAGGTAAAAATAACGGTATATCAATTAAACATATTAATAACAGATCCAACTTAGACACAACGTGTTCTTTGATAAAATATGATTCAATTCATGGAAAATTTAAATCAAACATTAAAGTTAGTGGAAAAAATTTAATTATAGATAAATATAAAGTTTCATTTTCTCAAGAAACTTCATTGGAAAATATTGATTGGAAAAAGTATGATGTTGACTATGTATTTGAATGTACTGGAAAATTTAACTCAAAAGAAAAATTATTAAATCATTTAAAAAATGGAGCAAAAAAAGTTATTGTTTCGGCTCCATGTAAAAATGCTGATAAAACAATTGTTTTTGGTGTAAATGAAAATACTATTAAAAAAAGCGATCGAATAATTTCCGCAGCTTCTTGCACAACTAATTGCTTAGCGCCTGTTGCAAATGTTTTAAATAAGAGTTTTGAAATTGAAAAAGGATTTATGACAACTATCCATGCTTTTACTAGCGATCAAAGAATATTAGATAACTCCCATAAAGATCCAAGGAGAGCAAGATCTGCCAGCCAATCAATTGTACCAACTTCTACTGGAGCATCTAAATCTATTGGAGAAATTATACCATCTCTCAAAGGAAAGCTCGAAGGCATTGCAATGAGAGTTCCAACACCAAATGTATCATTAATTGAATTAGTGTTTTGTACAAAAAAAGAAATAACAAAAGAAAAAATTATTTCTAGCTTCTTAAAAGCATCAAAAAAAGAATCAAAAGGTGTAATTGATGTGACAGAAGAAAAATTAGTATCAATTGACTTTAATCATAACCCGTTTTCGGCAATAGTCGATGCTTCTCTAGCTTGCGTTATTGGAAAAAATATGGGCAAAATATCTGCCTGGTACGATAACGAGTGGGGTTTTTCGAATAGAATGTGTGATTTGGCTAAATATATTCATAAAATTTAATTTTTTTTATGAAAAATATTTTAAATGAAAATCTAGATCTTAAAGGAAAAAAAGTTTTATTAAGAGTGGATTTAAATGTACCAATGAAGAATGGTGCTATAACTGAAACCTCAAGAATAGAAAAAATATTACCTACAATAAACCTGTTATTAAAAAAACAAGCTAAAATTATAATTATATCTCATATTGGAAGACCAAAAGGAAAAATAGTTGAGGAAATGTCATTAAAGCCTATCTCGGATAAATTATCTTTATTTTTAAAAAAAGAGATATTCTTTAATAAAGGCTTAATAGATAAAAATACATACTTAGAAATTGATAAAATTTCAAATGCCTCAATCATTATGTTAGAAAATATAAGGTTTAACAAAGGCGAAGAATCAAATGATCAAGAGTTCTCAAAAAAAATATCTAATTTGGGGGACATATATATTAATGATGCATTTTCTTGTTCACATAGAACTCATGCATCTGTAGAAGGAATTACAAAATATATTCCTTCATATTTTGGTTTACAAATTGCAGAAGAAATTGATGCGTTAAAAAAAATAACATCTGAAATTAAAAAACCGATTTCACTGATTATTGGTGGATCAAAAATATCAACAAAAATTAATATTATTAATAATTTAATTAAAAAATTTAATAATATTATAATTGTGGGTGGAATGGCCAATGCTGTGCTTAAAAATGTTGGTATAAATATAGGAAGATCAATATGTGAAAATCAATCTGATCATTTGATAAAGGAAATTATAGAAAACTCAAAAAAACATAACTGTGAAATTATTATACCTAAAGATGTTATTGTATCTAAAAGTCTAGATGGAGTAGGAAAGGAAAAAAATTTAAATGAAATAGAAGAAGATGAAATGATATTAGATATAGGTTCAAAAACGATAAACTTAATTGAAGAAATTATAAACAACTCTAATACAGTGCTATGGAATGGGCCTGCAGGATACTTTGAAAATCCAAATTTTCAAAATGGAACAAAAAAAATATTAGAATTAATTTCCAAAAAAACAAAAAGTGATAAAATTTTTTCTGTAGCTGGAGGCGGTGAAACAGTGGCGGCAATAAATAAATTTAAAAAAATTGATACATTTACTTTTGTTTCAACTGCCGGTGGAGCTTTTTTAGAATATCTTGAAGGCAAAGAACTTCCTGGTATAAAGGCACTTAATCAAAATGTCTGAATTAAATAATATAGCTTTAAAAATTTTAGCAAAAGGTAAGGGTATTCTTGCTGCAGATGAAAGTACTGGTACTATGACTAAAAGGCTTGATGCAGTTAATGTGTCTTCAACTACTAAAAATAGACTTTTGTTTAGAGAAACTCTTTTTTCTTCTGAAAGCATGAAAAACTGTGTAGGTGGTGTCATATTATATGATGAAACAATAAAACAAATTTCAAGTTCAAAAAAAACTATCCCTGAATTAATTGCAACGTCGGGTTCTGTAACAGGAATTAAAGTGGATACAGGAGCAAAAGTTTTGGCTGGATCAACTGAAGAAAAGATTACTGAAGGACTAGATGGTTTAAGAGAAAGGCTTAAAGAATATTACAAACTTGGAGCAAGATTTACAAAATGGAGAGGTGTTTATAGCATTTCAGATAAATATCCTAGTAAGCTAGCAATTTTATCTAACGCACACGCACTAGCAAGGTATGCATCTCTTGTTCAAGAATCTAATATGGTTCCAGTTGTTGAGCCTGAGGTGTTAATGGACGGAAATCACTCAGCTGAAGATTGTTTTAATAAAACATCTGAAGTAATTAATAAATGCTTTGAGGAATTAAACCTTCATAAGATAGATTTAACTGGAATAATATTAAAACCAAATATGGTTTTACCTGGTACAAACTCTGGCAAAAAAATATCAAATGAAGAAGTTGCTAAACTTACACTAAAATGCCTAAAAGAAAATGTTCCTAAGTCTGTTCCTGGAATAGCTTTTTTATCAGGCGGTCAATCAGATATTGAGGCTACAGAAAATTTAAACTTAATTAACAAATATAATGATACAAATTTTATTATGAGCTATTCATATGGAAGAGCATTGCAACAAAGTGCTCTTAAATTTTGGTCTAAAGACATAAATAATATTAAAGGAACTCAAGCTGTGTTCAATCATAGAGCCAATATGTGTTCGTTAGCTGCTCAAGGAAAATGGTCAAAAGAACTTGAGGAAAAATAAAAGAAATAAAAGATTTGTATATTTAATTTCACCAAATAAAATTAGATGTGATGATTTTTTTACTTCACTTAATGAAGTATTAAGTACAAAGAAAGTAAGTATTTTTCAGCTTAGACTAAAAAAAGAATCAATAAAAAACAAAATAATTGTTGGTAAAAAAATAAAAAAAATATGTAAAAAACATAAAGTTAAATTTTTAATTAATGATGACCCTCTCATCGCAAAAAAATTGAATGCTGATGGTTGTCATTTAGGACAAAAGGATATGAGTATTATAAATGCTAGAAAAATTTTAAAAAATAAAACTATTGGCATCACCTGTCATAATTCAATAAATTTAGCAAAAAAGGCTATAAAGAATAAAGCTGACTACATAGCTTTTGGTGCTTTTTTTTCATCAAAAACAAAAAGAATTAGATATAAAGCAAATTTAAAAATACTAAAATTGGCTAAAAAAATATCAAATATCCCCATTGTTGCGATTGGTGGAATAAAACAAAATAATTATAAAAAACTTTTATTGAATAATGTAAACTTTTTAGCTATCTCAGGCTACATTTGGAATAATAAAAAATTAACTCCTAAGGAAGCTATAGAAAAATTGATATGAAGATATCTGGAAATGAAATAAAGCCTGGTATGCTAATTGAGCACAAAGAAGATTTATGGGAAGTTCTTAAAACACAACACGTAAAGCCTGGTAAAGGTGGTGCTTTCAATCAAGTTGAAATGAAGAGTGTAAACAAAGGAACAAAGCTTAATGAAAGATTTAGATCAAGTGATACCATCGAAAAAGCATCATTAGATGAAATAAACTTTAATTATTTATACAAAGATGATGCTGAGTACTATTTTATAAACCAAAAAAATTTTGAGCAAATAAATGTTAAAAAAGAAATTGTAGGAGAAAAGGGAAAATTTTTAAAAGAAGAACTAGAAGTAAAAATTATTTTTTATGAAGAAAAACCAATATCGATAGAATTACCAAATCAAGTAAATTGTAAAGTTGAAACTACAGATGTTGCTTTAAAAGGCCAGACGGTATCGTCTTCTTACAAGCCAGCTGTACTAGATAATGGAATAAAAATACAAGTTCCTCCATTTATTGAAAGTGGAGATGAAATAATTGTAGATACAAGATCGATTGAGTATATAAAAAAAATATAAAATCATGAATTCAATTTCAGCTAATTTAAATATAATGATCAAAGCTGCAGAAAAAGCTTCAAAAATATTAATAAGAGATTTTGGAGAACTTGAAAAATTACAAGTATCCATAAAAGGACCATCAGATTTTGTAACGAATTCAGACAAAAAAACTGAAAAAATTATTATTGAAGAATTAACAAAATCAAGAAAAAATTACTCAATAATAAGTGAGGAAATTGGTGAGATAAAAAATTTAGATAAGGACAATGTTTGGATTATTGACCCAATAGATGGAACTACAAATTTTATGCATGGAATTCCTCATTTTGCAATTTCTATAGCTTTAAAATCAAACGGTGAAATTATAACTGGTTTAATTTTTGATCCAATTAAAAATGAAATTTTTTATGCTGAAAAAGATAACGGAGCATACTTTAATAACCAAAGAATAAGAGTTTCAAAAAAAAGGAGCATTAAAGAATGTCTTTTTGCAACTGGAGGAAAAGAGGAAATAGATTACAAACTAAATACAAGGAAAACAGGTAGTGCTGCGCTAGACTTGGCATATGTTGGAGCTGGTCGTTATGATGGATACTTCCAAAAAAAATTGAATATTTGGGATATAGCTGCGGGCATAATTATTGTTAAAGAAGCAGGTGGAAGAATAAATGATATAGATTACTCAACTTACAAAAATATAAATGTATTAGCCTCTAGCACATCAATGTATGAAAACATGTTAAAAAACCTTAATAACTTTTAATTGTTTTTAAATTCTCTTTTGCTATAAAGCCTGCTATGAAAAAAAAAATTCACCCAAAATATCATAAAATAAAAGTAGAAATGACCGATGGGTCACATTTTGAAACAAGGTCAACTTGGGGATCTGAGGGCGATGTCCTTAAACTAGAAATAGATCCTATTTCACATGCTGCTTGGACGGGTGGTAAGCAAAAAATTCTTGATAAAGGAAGAGTAAGTAAATTTAATAAAAAATTTCAAAATTTTAGATCTGAGAAAAAAGCATAATGACTAGTTCACCATTGATGCCTATGGCAACAGCTGTATGGTTAGTAGAAAATACAACTTTAACTTTTAAACAAATCGCTGAGTTCTGTAATTTACATGAGGTAGAAATTCAAGGTATAGCAGATGGAGAAGTTGCAAAAGGTATTGTTGGTTATAACCCTATAATCGCAGGACAACTTACTAAAGAGGAAATTTTGCTTTCATCAAAAGATCAAGCAAGACCTCTTAAAATAAATAATTATAATTTAGATATTTCAAATGATAATCAAAAAATAAAAAAATATGTACCACTTTCAAAAAGACAAGATAAGCCTGACTCTGCTCTTTGGTTAATTAAACAACATCCAACTTTAAAAGATTCTCAAATTGCTAAGCTAGTCGGTATAACAAAAAATTCAGTTACATCGATAAAAAATAAAAGCTATTGGAACTTTAATAATCTCAGTCCAAAAGATCCTGTTGCAATTGGTCTTTTTTCACAAAAGAATCTTCAGGATGCATTAGAAAAAGCTGAGAGGAGAATTAAAAGAGAAAAAAGAGAGAAAGAAAAATTAAAAAAGAACTAATAATGAATATAGACAATTAATTTTATAAATGATATGTAATCTTTTTTTTGGAGGGTGTTATTAAAATAGAAGTTAAAGATAATAATGTTGAGCAAGCTTTGAGAGTTTTGAAAAGAAAGCTCCAAAGAGATGGTTTTTTTAAAATTATTAAATTAAAAAATACATATGAAAAACCTTCTGAAAAGAAAAAAAGAATTCTACAAGAAAATATTAAAAGAGTTAAAAAACTTAATAAACTTAAAAATAGAATTTAATTTTGACGCGGGGTGGAGCAGCCTGGTAGCTCGCAAGGCTCATAACCTTGAGGTCGGCGGTTCAAATCCGTCCCCCGCAACCAATTTGTAAAATATTTTATGCAAAAAAATTTAAGTTTAAAAGATTCGAATATATTTATTAAATTAATATTTTTTATTTTCTCCTTTTATCCAATCACTTTCTTAATTGGAAATTTGGCAATTAATTTAGCAAGTATTTTAATTTTTATTTTTTTAGCATTAGGTTTAATTACTAAAAAAATTGAAATTAATTTTAAAGATAAAATATTATTCTTATTAATATTTCTATTTATATGTTTGCTTGTAAATTTATATTTTAGCCAAAACTTCAATTTTTCTTTACCGAGGGTGATAAAGTTTCTAATAATAATAGGATTTGTTTTTGCATTTAGGGCCATTTTAAATAATTTAAATAATCAAGAAATAAATAGATTATTTAAAACTTGGTTTTTTATATTTTTGGTTGTTTTGGGAGATCTCATATTTGAAATAATGTTTGGTTTTAACATTTTAGGTCAGAAATCAATAATACCAGGAAGATTAACAAGTTTTACAGGAAACGAAATGGTAATTGGACATTTTTTTTTCGCATTTTGTCTTTTTGTATTATCATTTATTTATAAAAATTATAATCAAGTATTTATCAAAACTTTTGTCCCTTTATTATTTGTCATAATATCTTTTTTAATTGGAGAAAGATCAAATTTTATAAAAACTTTTATTATAATTTCACTATTTGTATTTTTTATTTATGATATTAACATTAAATATAAAATTTCTTTTATTTTAATTTCTATTTTATTCTTCACATTATTTATAAATTTAAATCCATATTATAAAACAAGATACTTCAATCAAATAAAAGTAATTTTTAAAGATGATGGTTTAAACAAATATTTAAGAGAAAGTAAATATGGAGCTCATTATAAAGTAGCAAAGGAAATCTTCAAAAATTATCCAGTTTTTGGAGTTGGAATTAAAAATTTTCGTATTGAGAGTTATAATGAAAAATACAAAGGTATTTTAAATTCAGATGATTTTAAATCACCTTACAATAATTGGACAGGAGGAACTGTACATCCACACCAAATTCACTATGAGCTATTATCAGAAACAGGGCTATTTGGATATCTAACATTTTTCCTAGTAATTATTTTATCTATATATTATTCATTTCGTAGTTTTTTATTAAATAAAAATTTATACCAGTTTTCTGCAATTTTATTTGTTTGTATAAGTTTTTTACCATTCATACCCACAGGAAGTTTTTTTTCTACTTATTCCGCCGGGTTATTTTGGATAAATTATTCTATAATGGTAGGATATATCGGCAATGAAATTAAATTTTAAATTTAGATTTTTTACTGTCTTTTAAAAAATTATTAACTGTATCTATTGTTAAATTGTTAAAAGATTTTCCAAATTGTTCAATTTTTTCAATAATTGCTGGAGGAGCAGTAATTATATGACACTTGAGTTGCTTTGCTTGAATAAAATTATATGGCTCTCTTACACTGGCCCATAAGATTTCTACATTTTTATACTTTTTCGCAAAAATTATACTTTTTTTAACTTCTGGTATTGGGTCTTTACCAACATCAGCCATCCTTCCTGCAAATATTGATATTATAACTTTTGAAGTTTTATCAATTTTTTTTAATATTTTTTTTGTTTGTTGGGCTGTATAAACTGAGGTTATATTTAGTTTAATTTTTTTTTTATTTAATTTATTTATTACCTCGCCCATGAATTTGCCTCTTGAATTTGTAACAGGAACTTTTACATAAACATTTTTTCCCCATTCACTAATTTTTAAACCTTGCGATATCATATTCTTTGCATTATCTGCAAATACTTCAAAAGATACTGGTTTGTTTGTAACTTTTAAAATATTCAGGCTATAATTTCTGTAGTCTTTTGCCCCGGCTTTTCTCATCAGGCTTGGATTTGTTGTAAAACCTTTTACAATAAACTTACTATTAAATTTACTTATAAGTTTTATATCTGCAATATCACAAAAAATTTTAGTCAATTTTACAAATTTTTTATTATTTCTTCTGTCATTTTTTTTGCATCAGCAAATAGCATTAATGTATTATCTCTATAAAATAAATCATTATCTATTCCTGCATACCCTGGCGACAAGCTTCTTTTAACAAACAATACAGACTTGCTCTTTTCTACATCTAAAATCGGCATACCATAAATAGGGCTTTGAGGATCAGTTTTTGCAACAGGATTTGTGACATCGTTTGCTCCAATAACATAAACTACATCACAATTTGCGAAATCATTATTAATTTCCTCTAGCTCAAATACCTCATCATAAGGCACGTTTGCTTCTGCTAACAACACGTTCATATGTCCAGGCATTCTGCCGGCTACTGGGTGAATTGCGTAAGTAACTTTGACGCCATTTTTTTTTAATGAGTCAACCATTTCCCTTAATGCATGTTGGGCTTGTGCTACAGCCATTCCATAACCTGGAACAATTATTACTGATGATGCATTTTTCATAAGAAATGCAGCATCATCTGCATTTCCACTTTTAACAGGTCTTTGTTCTTTTGTTTTTATGGACGAAGATTGATCAGTTACACCAAAACCGCCTAAGATTACGTTAAAGAAAGAACGATTCATACCTTTGCACATAATATATGATAATATTGCCCCCGATGATCCAACTAAAGCTCCTGTAATAATTAAAGCCGTATTTTCTAAAGTGAAACCTATCCCTGCGGCTGCCCAGCCAGAATAAGAATTCAACATTGAAATTACAACTGGCATATCAGCTCCTCCAATTGGTATAATTAAAAGAATACCTAATAAAAAAGATATTATAATTATCAACCAAAACAAACTATTTGATTGTGTTTTGCAAAGATAAAAAATTATAACTATTACTGATAAACCTAATATTAAATTAATATAATGTTGTCCAAAAAATGTTATTGGATTACCTGACATTATTCCTCGAAGTTTTAAAAAAGCAATTATTGATCCAGTAAAAGTAATAGCCCCAATTGATGCACCTAAAGACATCTCAATTAAACTTGCTATTTTAATATTTCCTACGACGCCTAGATTAAAAACTTCTGGGCTTAAAAAAGCCGATATAGCAACAAATACCGCAGCTAAACCAACTAGGCTGTGAAATCCAGCAACAAGTTCGGGCATTGCTGTCATTGGAATTTTATATGCGATAAAAGCCCCGATTGAACCACCTATTAATAAAAAAACTAAAAGATATAAAAAACCTGTTGAAAAATTTCCTATAGATAGAATAGTTACCCCTATAGCAATTACCATTCCAATAATCCCAAATAAATTTCCTTGCCTTGAAGTTTCTGGTGATGAAAGTCCTCTAAGAGCTAAGATAAATAAAACACCAGAGATTAAATAAAAAACTGCTAATAAATTCGCTGACATAGTTATTTATCTTTCTTTTTTTTTTTATACATTGCGAGCATCCTCTGAGTAACAAGAAATCCTCCAAAAATATTTATCGCCGCTAAAATGATGGCTAAAAAACCAAAAGCATTTGCTGTATCAAAAATATTACTTGAATCTCCTGCAAGAGCGGCAATTATAGCACCAACAATAATTACTGAAGATATAGCATTAGTAACTGACATAAGCGGTGTATGTAGAGATGGAGTTACGCTCCACACAACATAGTAGCCTATAAAAATCGATAGTATAAAGATACTCAATCTAAATATAAAAGGGTCTATTTCCATATTATTTTACCAAAGTTTTGTTTATTATTTCATCATCCATATTAATATTTATTTTTTTTGATTTACTATCATAAAGATTTAAAACAAAATTAAATAAGTTTTTTGCAAATAAATTGGAAGCTGATACTGGCAATTTGTTTAAAATATTTTTTTCTCCTAATATTGTAACACCATTCTTGTCAATTTCTTCATCTACTTTTGTGCAAGCAGTATTTCCACCTTGAGAAGCTGCCAAATCATAAATTACTGACCCTGGTTGCATATTTTCAATCATATTTTCATTAATAATTTTTGGAGCTTCTTTACCAGGTATTAAGGCAGTACAAATAACAATATCTATTTTTTTTAGGGTTTCTGCTAAAAGATCTTCCTGCTTTTTTTTAAATTCATCAGTTGTTTCTTTAGCATAACCACCTTCGGTTTCTAAGTTTTCTGAATCTTCTACAACTAAAAACTTTCCTCCAAGACTTTCAACTTGTTCTTTCGAAGCCATTCTCACATCTGTTGCCAATACAATTGCCCCCATTCTCTTTGCAGTAGCTATTGCTTGAAGTCCGGCCACTCCTGCACCTATAACCAATACTTTTGCTGCAGAAATAGTTCCAGCAGCAGTCATCATCATGGGAATAGCTTTTTTAAATTTTGCAAAAGAGTCAATAACTGCTTTATATCCAGCTAAATTTGCTTGAGATGAAAGAATGTCCATTGATTGTGCTCTAGTAATTCTTGGAAGTAACTCTAAAGTAAAAACTGAAATTTTTTTCATTTTTAATTTATTAATTTCGTCAATACTTTGGTTAGAATTAAAGTTCCCAATAATAATACTGTTTTCTTTTATATATTCTAAGTTTTCTTTATCAGGCAAATTTAATTGTAAAATTATATCTGATTTATTTAAAATATTTTGTCTTTTATCTATTTTACAACCAGATTTAACAAACTCATTATCAGAAATTTTTAAATGAACTCCAAAACCTTCTTCAATATGAACTTCAAATCCACTAGAAATATATTTTTTGGCAAGTTCAGGAGTTATAGAAATTCTTTTTTCTGATTGCTTATTTTCTGATACAGATCCAATTATCATATAGCAAAAAATCTATTTTTGTCTTGCTTTAAACTTAGGATTTTTTTTATTGATTATATATAATCTTCCTCTTCTCCTTACTAGTTTTGAATTGAGGTCTCTTTTTTTTAATGATTTTAAGGAGCTTGCTATTTTCATAAGTTTTTTAAATTTTTAGCCTGGCAACGACCTACTCTCCCGTGTCTTAAGACAAAGTACCATCGGCGCTGAAAGGCTTGACTTCCGAGTTCGGAATGGGATCGGGTATAGCCCTTTCGCAAAAATCACCAGGCATGGGTTTTATATATTAAAATTTATTTATGTAAAGCTTTTAAGTCTAATAAATTTAGTAATTATTTAAATAAAATTGTGATAATTAATTAATTCACTGCTATTCTATGAAACTAAAACCTATAAGCTATTTTATTTTAATATTGTGGCCTTACTTTTTTTTGTTTCCTTTTGTATTAAAAATTTTAGAACCTGGAAATGATTTTGAATTATATTATTTTGTATATAAAAAATATATTTTTGAATTTTTAAAAGCTGGCCATATTCCATTTTGGTCTCCAGTAGAAATGGGTGGATATTCACTGGTATTAAATCCTTTAACACAATATTTTTATCCGTTAGCTTGGCTTTTCTACTTGATATCTTTTTTTATTGGAGAATTAACGGAATACACTTTTACGATTTATACTTTATCAGCTTTATCAATTTATAATATTGGTCAATATAAACTTTTAAGAAAATTTAATATTGATTACAAAATTGCTTTATTAGCTGTTTTAATCACTTGTGAAGGATTAAGACTTACAGAATTAATAAGATTCCCAAATGCTCTTCATGCGGCAGCTTGGTTTCCTTGGATTTTATTGGGAATTACAACTGCAACAACAAAGGCAAACTTTAAAAAATCATTTATTTTAATTTTCATTCCTTTGATTATGTTGATGACCGCTGGCTATCCTTATTTTATATTTTATGGATTTATACTTTTTTTTATATATTTTGTATTTTTTCTATTTGAAAAAAATAAAAAATTTTTAATTTTTGAAGAAAATATTAATTTTCAGTCTAACGTTAAATATTTTTTATCATGTTCATTTCCAGCTCTACTTTCAATGTTAGTTTGTTCTCCTTGGCTAATTAAAATTTCAGAACTAATGAAATATACAAGAGGAAGAAATAATCCAGATATAACTTTTTCATATATAGGATCTTCAAACTTTATTGAGCAACTGGGCTCCTGGTTTTACCCCCCTTTCTCAGTTGCTGAAGGATGGTACTATTTTGGAATAACAATAAGTGTATTGGTTATTTTTTTTATATTAACAAATTTATTTTTTTTAAAAGATCAAAAAAAAAATAAATTATTAATTTTTTTATTTATAATTATAATTTTAATTAATTATCAGTTTGTTAATCCAAAAGAATCTTTGATATTTGAATTTTTTTGGAACAACATTGAAATAATTCAAAATTTTAGATTTTGGGAAAGAACTACAATAATTTTAGTGCCAATTTATTCAATAATTATTGCCTTATCTTTAATAAATTTTAATAAATACATTTATGGCCATCCACCATATTCCAAAAATAATAGATCGAAATTTAATAAAATAATTTATCTAATAATATTTTCTATTTTTATTATTCAGTTTTATTTTATTTTTTATTCAGATTATAAAAATATATTTTGGGATAGTTGGCAATTAAAAAGAATAGATTTTATTGAAAATATACTTCCGAAACCTATAGGCTTTTTTGCTGGATTATACAAAAATTTTATTTATCCATTAACACTATTATTTTTTTTAATATTTTATTTTTTTATAAGATCAAAAAATAATATTTTTTTAAGATCTGAAAAAACAGTCTTAATAACAGTATTTTTATTTTCTTCTTTAGAATTATTTTTTTTATCAAATATTCAATGGGCAATACCCTATGGTTACTATGATCAGGGCTATAAAAAGTTAAATTTGTCAAAAAACTACAATATGCATAACAAAAATCCTATGGAAGATTTAAATAATGCCTTTAATAAAAAAAGTGTATCACTAGAAAAAAGTGGAAGTGAAATACACCAGGGAAACACTTATTATAGGCATAATAAAAGTTTTAATATAAATTACATAGGTAATTGGGGGATGAAAAATCACACATTACTATTTGATAAATATTTTTATGAGAATGGTAAAATAAAATTTCATATTAATCCGAAAAATAAAAAAAAAGTTTTACATTTTTTTGCTATGGATGAACAAGCAAAAAGAATATTTTTTACTGAATCAATAAAATATAAAAATATTTATGAATTTGTTGAAAATTCTATGCTTAATCAAAATAATGTTTTAATTGAAAGAATTTACTACAACGGTGATAAAATAGTATTAAAAGTGAATTCAAACAAAAATGGATGGATCAGCTTTATTGATAATTGGGACCCAGGATGGGTAGCAAAATTAAATAATAATATTACTAAAATTGATAAAGTTTTTGATACTTATAAATCTATAAAAATAGAAAAAGGACAATCTATTATTGAAATGGAGTATTTACCTTTTAGTTCTACTTATAAATTGTTCAATATATTTTTTTAAATTTATTTTTCCAAATTTTTTATGAACTTTGTTTGACAAATTCATAGTTGTTAAAGCTGAAGCATATCTTTCACCAGGTCTTTTTTTTAAAAGTATTACTTTGGATTTAAACATTTTAGCTACATCCAGAATACTAAATGATTTTCTATTTGAAATACTGTAATGTCTACATTTATTTTTTTTCCATGCTAAGTAGCAAACCTCAATTGTATCTTTTATATGTGTAAATCTTCTTGTTTGTGTTCCGGGTTTTACTACTGGCAAAGGTTTTTTATTTTTGTACTTTTCTTCAAAAATTCCAATTACGGTTGCCATATTACCTTTGCAAATATGTTTTGGACCATAAACATTATAAAAATATATAATTTCATATTTAAAATTAAACCAATTCTTTAAATTTTCTAAAAGTTCAAGATTTTTCGATTTTGTAAAAGCGTATGGTGATAGATTTTTATCTAATCCAGAATTTCCTAAAGATGCTGAAGTTGCAGAATAAATTAATTTAATTTTATTATTCAAGCAAAAGTTAAATACTGAATTGGTACCGATAGTGTTAGATTCAATGCATTTATTCATATTTAAAAAGCTTTGATAAATTCTAGAAAATTCACCAAAGTGAAAAATAGAGTTAATTTGTTTTTTATATTTATTAAGTTTTTTTTCAATATTTTTGGTATGACAGTTAAAATATTTTACTCTTTTATTTATTATGTGATTTTTTTTACTTCCTGAAGAATAATTATCTATAGAAAATATATTGTATTTTGTTTTTTTAACTAAATAATCGATAAGGTTTGATCCAACAAATCCCGCTCCTCCTGTTACGATAATTATTTTTTTCATATTAATAATTTTATTTGACTAATTGAATTTGTTATAATTTTCAATAAAGTTCTCAAAAGTCATTTTAAAACCTTTGTCTAGAGAAATCTTAGAAATCCAACCATAGCTTTTGGCAATATTGCAATTTAAAATTTTTCTTGGTGTTCCGTTTGGTTTGCTTTTATCAAATTTAATCTTTAAATTACAATTTAATTTTTTCATTATATAATAGCAAAATTCTTTAATTGTTTTTTCTTTTCCGGTCCCAATGTTAATTACTGTATGTTTCGTATTCTTTTTTAAAAAAAACTCACATGCTTCAGCTAAATCATAAACATTCATTAATTCTCTTTTTGATTTTCCATTTCCCCAAATTTTAATATATTTTTTCTTTTCTTTTTTTGCTCTATAAATTTTTTTTAATAAAGCTGGAAAGAAATGTGAGTTTTTTAAATCATAATTATCGTTGGGTCCGTATAAATTTGTCGGCATTAAGCAAATATAATTTAATTTGTATTGTTTGTTATAGGCCTCACACATTTTTAAACCTGCTATTTTCGCAATAGCATAGGCATCATTTGTAGTTTCTAATTTTCCTGATAATAGATATTCCTCCCTAATTGGCTGATTTGAAAGCTTAGGATAAATACAACTCGATCCTAAAAAAATTAATTTCTTTACACCTGATTTATATGCTGCATGGATTAAATTAGTCTGAATAGTTAAATTTTCATAAATAAAATTAGCTTTATAATTTAAATTAGCTAAGATTCCACCAACTCTAGCGGCTGCGATAATTACAAATTCAGGTTTTGTTTTTTTTAAATAATCTAGTGTTTTTTTTTGATCTAAAAGATCTAGTTCTTTTTTATTTTTAACTAAAATTTTTTTATATTTTTTTTTTTTTAAATGATTAAGAATTGCACTACCTACCATTCCATTATGACCAGCTAAAAAAATTCTACTATTTTTATTTAGTTTCATTTTAAGAATTTATATTCAAATTCAATCATTTCTCTTATAAGTTCATTAATATTAATTGTAGGCTTCCAATTTAGTTTTTTTCTAGCTTTTTTTGCATTTCCAAGTAATGTATTGACCTCAAGAGGTCTAAAATAATTTTTATCACATTCAATAATTGATTCACCTTTAGCATTAAATGCTTTTTCATTAATTCCTTTACCTTTCCATTTTATCTTTAAATCTAACTCTTTTGCTGTTAAATTTATAAATTGTTTAATTGAGTATTGTTTCCCAGTCGCTATTACATAATCGTCTGGTTTCTTTTGTTGAAGAATTTTCCACATGGCATAACAATAATCTTTAGCATGCCCCCAATCCCTTTTTGCATTTAAATTGCCTAAAAAAAGTTTTTTTTGTTTACCTTCTTTTATTTTGCATAATGCTGAAATTATTTTTTTTGTAACAAAAGTTTCTCCTCTTCTCGGGCTTTCGTGATTAAAAAGTATACCATTACAGCCAAAAACTTTATAAGCTTCCCTGTAATTTACAGTAATCCAATGGGCATATAATTTTGCTACGCCGTATGGGCTTAATGGATAAAAAGGCGTTTTTTCTGATTGAGGTTTAGTTTGAACCTTTCCAAACATTTCTGAAGTTCCAGCTTGATAAAACTTTGTTTTTTTTTCAAGGCGATGAAATTTAATTGCTTCTAAAATTCTTAAGGCTCCTAACGCATCTGCATTAGCAGTATATTCTGGAACTTCAAACGAAACTGCTACATGTGATTGAGCTGCTAAATTATAAATCTCATCAGGTTTAGTATAACTAATTATATTTGATACAGATGAAGCATCTGTAATATCTCCGTAGTGGAGTCTAAACTTGTAATTTTTTTCATGTGGGTCTTGATAAATATGATCAACTCTAGAAGTGTTAATACTTGATGATCTTCTTTTTACTCCATGGACAATATAATTTTTTTTTAACAAAAATTCTGCTAGATATGATCCATCCTGACCTGTAATGCCAAATATTAAAGCTATTTTTTTTTTCATGATTTTGCTTTGTATTAAACTATTTATTCATTAAGGTAAAGTTACATCAAAATTATTATGCCTATTTATCATCTAAATCTTAAGTTTTTTACAAAAGTCTTTTAATTGATTTTTGCTTATTTTTATATTTATGTGCCTCAATAATTTTTTATTTGAAAGTGTAAATGAATCTGAATGTCTATTTATAAAAGTAAGTTTTTTAAAAACATTATAATTTAACCATTTTGTAATTTCTGATATATAAACTTTTTTAGATAATGATACATTGAAGGTGCCTGTCACATTTTTTTTAATTAGTTTCTCTATTACTTCACATAAATAATTAATAGTTATAAAATCTTTATAATCATTATTTGTAATATAATTTTTATTATTTTTTTTTAATTTTAAATAGTTATCCAAAAACAAGATATGAGAATTTCTATGTTTTTTGTAAGTTCTATTACCTATTACATTGGAAATTCTAAGAGAAGTAAGTTTATTTCTAATTTTTTTTTTGAGATAATTTTCAGTAATAATCTTATTTTTTGCATAATTACTTTGGGGTCTTAGCTTGGAAGTTTCTAAAATATTAAAATTTGGTTTATAAATTTTTCTTGAATTTAAAAAAAAATAAATAAAGTTAATATTCTTTACATTTTTAATTATTTGCCTGTCAAGATCAAACCTTTGGTTATATTTTTTTTTAATATAGTTTTTATGTATAGCTGTATTTATTATATGTGTATAATTAGATAAAAAATCTTCTTTTTTTTTTTTTAAATTTTCATAAGTTTCTATTTTTACGGAAAAATATTTAGATAAATGTTTCTTTAAATTTGAACCAATAAAACTTTTTTTACCTATAATTAAAATTTTACTCTTCATTTATTTGATTGCTAAGTTCATCATTTTTGTAATAATCTTATCAATTGTAAATCTATCTTTAATTTTTAGTTTATTTGAAATAAATGTAAAATAGTCGTGTGCTTCAGATCTTCTAATCCACCAATTTTTTGTGAATGTTTGGTATTTGCTTGAGGCAGAAGTGTCTGATTTTCTATAATAGGTCAAATATTTTTTTAAAATATTAATTTTATTAAATTTTAAATAACTATAAATAGCTATTCTAAAATCAAACCAAATTGAATTAAATTTTCTAATTTTGACTACTTTAAAAATTTCTTTAGCATAATTTCTTTTAATAGATATACAGCTTTGAGGACTAAATCTTGGCCAACTAGAAAGCAAAAAATATTTTTGGGAAAACTTTTTTTTTACCGTTTTGTTTTTATTTATTATAATTGGTAAATCAAATAAAATTTGAGAAGTTTTTTTTTTCTTAAAAAAATTCATAACTTCAGAAATTTTCCTATTTGAAAAATAATCATCACTATCCAAAAAAAAAATAACTTTTCCTTTAGATTTAGAAAATCCTAAATAGTAGCAGTTTATTTGATTGTAACTTCCAGTTTTTGTTTTTTTTTTATTTTTAATTATTTTTATTTTTCCCTCAAACTTTTTTAAAATTTTAATTGAATGATCATTTGAATTATCATCGACTACAATTATTTCTTTATATTTATATCCCTGCCTTAATACTGAATTAATACTTTTGGATAAGTATTGTGCATTATTATAATTTACAATTATTATGCTTGCTAAATTTTTTTTAATTTTTCTCATAAATATATTCAAATGTTTTTCTAAATTTCATCTTAATTTTAAATATTTGTTTAAAATTATTTTTTAGGAGTAATTTATTAATATCATTAAACTTATATTCTTTTTTTATCATTAAATCATAATGGTGTTCAAAATATATAAAGCGAATGTTTTTAAAATCATTTTCTATAAGTCCCGATAAAACATTATACTCATAGCCTTCTGTATCAATTTTAAGTATATCAATATTGTCGATATTTTTATTTTTTATAAATTCAGATAGATTTTGAACATCAATAGCTTGCTTTTCTATAATAAAGTTTTCTGAACCTGAAAAAAAAGCCATTAATTTTTTTTTTCTTTTATAATATTTTGTATTTTCATCAATTAAATTAATTGTAGATGAAGAAGTATCTTTAAATATATTCAGTTCTTTTTTTTCAGAAAACTTTCCTATGGCAAAATTATAAACTTCAATTTGTTCTGATTTATATTTTTTATTATTTTTTAGTTTTTGAAATAGTTTCTTGTTTGGCTCAAAAGAGTAAATTTTATTAATATTCAATTTACTTTTAAAAAGATCTATTGTTTCCCCTTTGTGAGCTCCAATATCAAAAATATTAACTTTTTTTTTATCTAATTTTTCAAAAAAAAAAAGTATTATTTTTTTTTTATTGATCTGGTCTATTAAATTAATAATAAACATAAAAAATTTTAGGAATAAACGATCAATCATTTGCATAAACCATATTTAATCCAAAAAATTTTTTTGATTTTATATCTTTTTTATATGAGCATGGAGTTTTGGATGCCCAGCACATTTTATTTTCCTCGGTTGTGTAAACTATAAAATCACTTTTCTCTAAAATTTTTTTTGATTTCGTATTTTCTACATAAAATAGTGGACTTTTAATTATATTGTAATTATAAAAATTAATTTCTTTATTAAGTCTAACTATGTTCCTTCCAACAAAGCTGATCATTGCTATACTCAAAAATACAATTGTAACTTTATTTATTTTGCTAATACTAATTTCAAGATCACTTAATTTTGAGCTTACATATATAAAAATTGGTAATCCAATTAATACATAACCTCCATATCTCATAGCTGGATGTTTCAAAAACCATTCTAAAAGAAATAATAAAGGAATTATGTAAGCAAGATAATTAATATTTTTTTTTTTCCTTAATTTTCTTTTTGAAAAATATTTAAATGATAAAAATACTATTAAACAGATAAGCAGAATACCATACAAAGTGTCAGAAACTTTATTAAAAAAATGTCTATCAATCCAATTTTTTAACCAACTAAAATTTTTTATGTATTCTGATGGTTTTACTTCAGATTCATATCCCGGTCCTCCTCCAGCTTTTGACCACCATTCATAATGTATTGACATTCTTTTAACTTCCTTTTTTGGTATTGACCAATCTTTATCACCAATACAAGTTATTTCCGCAGGATACAAAAGACAGCCTGTATTAAAATAATTTGTTAATAGGTTTCCAGAAAGGCTAATAAAAAGAATTATAATAATAGCATAATTTTTTTTTTCAAAAAATTTTATAATAAACTTTTTTTTAAAAAGAATTATAGGAACTAAAACTAAATATAAATAATAAATAGCTTTCATTGAAGACGCCAAAAAAATTAGAATTAAAAGTAAATTGAGATATATAGGTTGTCTTTTTTTAAAGCCTTCAAAATAAAAAAGTTCGTAAAAAAATAAAAAAATTAAAAGTAACAAAATTTGAGCAGATCTATCAGTGCCATGTTCACTAATTCTATAAAATGCAATATTAATAAAAATTAGACCAATTAATGAAAAGTAAAACAAAAAATTAATTTTATTAACTTTAATACATTCTAAAGTTTTATTTATTATTATATAATTATATAAAATTAGAATAAAAAATGGTCCAATATGAAATAAATAAAATTTTATATATGGCATATACAAAATTGAATGATAATAAAACAAGCTTGAAAATGTTCTAAAACCATGGCTGAAGATGCCTGTGCCGACAATGAATCTATTTTCTGAAAGATTTAAAGCATATGTTAAATGGTAGTATGGGAAATCATCATGATTTTTATAAACATAAGCTCCAATAAGAAAAATTAATATTAAGATAATTAAATATTTTATTTCTGTAATGCTTTTTTTTTTTAATTTTAAGTAAAAAAAAAATCCTATAATTCCAAAAATATGAAGAATTATATTGTGAATAATGTCATGAGGTAAAATGTAAGAAGTTAATAAAGAAATTAATGATAAAGAAAAAAATCCAATTAAACCTTGATATCCAACATTTAAATTTAAAAAATCTTTATAAACAAATCTAGAAAATAAAACTCCATGACCTATAGTAGAAAAAAATAAGAAAAAAATATAAAATATAAAAATTAAATGTTCACTCACAAAAAATTAGCTTGGTTAATCTTAAAATGTAAAAGTTTTTTATGAATAACAATTTTTTAAAGAAAGAAATAGTCTTTTTTTTAATTCTTTATTTTACTTTGCTGTTAGGCTTTATTTTTAATGAAAATTCAACAGGAGGAGCAATAATTGACTACCTAAACCAAAAAAAAATTTCAGAAGATTTTGCAAAAGAATTTGGACAGACCTTATTTAATTATGACTCCTATACCACTCGACATTCACCAGTATTAATTATTTTTCTATCATTTTTTGAAAAACTTAATCTAAATGATTATTTAATTAGATTTATTCATCTAAATTTAATGCTCTGCTTACCTGTGATATTTTATTCTTGCCTAAAATTAAAATATGAATTTTTAAAGAAAGAAAAATTACTTTTACTAGTTGCATTAATTTTTATTTCGCCAACTTTTAGAAGTTTGTCTATCTGGCCTGATAGCAGACTACTAGGTTTAGCATTATTTACGCTAAGTATTTATTTTTATTTAAAATTTGATAAAGAAAAAAAGTTCAAAGATGCTTTATTAAATGTATTTTGTTGTGCATCATCAGCATATGTAAGCCCAAATTTTAGTATTTTTTCATTATATTTTTTTGTTAATTTTTTTATTTTCTACAAATCTAATTATCAACAAATAATAAAATTAACTTTATTAAATATAATTTTATCTCTACCGGCAATTTATTAT
>CACFUH010000013.1 GCA_902569415.1 uncultured Pelagibacteraceae bacterium | reverse complement strand
CTAGTTTCTTTAAATTTAATTAATTCAATCCAATCCACATAATCAATTTGTTTTTTTTGAGGATTTTTATTTATTTTTTTCCAATATCTAACTCTTTTAGGACCAGCATTATATGCTGCTATTGAGAATGGGTATGAACCATCGTATTCAAGAATTAATCCTGCTATATAATGAGAACCTAAATTAACATTATATTCTGGATCTGAAGTTAATCTAGATTTTGAATATGGTAATTTAGCTTGTTTTGCGACAACTTTAGCAGTGTAAGTCATTAACTGCATCAACCCTTGAGCACCAGCATGGCTGTGTGCACTTGTATCAAATTCGCTTTCTTGTCTTATTATGGATAATATAAATGCAGATTCGGGTATCTTTCTACCATTAATAATTTTTGGCGTACTTATAACGGGATAATTATATTTATTATGAAATCTTTTTTCATAAGATGCAATTTTTGCAATCTGAATCGCAAAATCAAATCTTGATATATCAGATGCCAATTTTGCAGCCAAGACCTCACTGCCCAAAATAACATTATCATTTGCTAACCCTCTTAAAAGATGTTTTGTGTATTTATCTTTATTTAGTTCATCTAATAAATGAACTACTTTTACTTCTTCTTTTTTATAAAATTTTTCTGCATAATCTTTGTCTACCTCCATAGGCTTATTTAATTCTATTTCTTTGTTAGGATTTATTTTTAAATGTGATAGTTGACCGTAGTATGTGGTTAAGTAGTTGGAGGCCTCAGTATACCACTCTGTGGCTAAATCTTTTTTACCAATTTTTTCATAAGTTCTTCCAAGCCAATAAGCTCCTCTTGAGAGACTTATTGGATAACCAACATTATTATAAAAATTTGTAAAATGATTTTCAGCTAAAATAGGATCCTTTAAAAAACTTAATGCTATCCATCCACTCATCCATTCTGCTTCAGCATACTCAGGTCCTTCTGTTAAAGCATGATTGCTTACAATTTTATATGCAGTTTCATATTTTTTTTTATAGATTAAAGATCTTCCAATTATACCTCTCTCAACCCACCATTTGTCAGGTCTTGTCATATAATCTTTTGTATTTTTAATTTTAAGTAAAATTTCAAGTGAACCATCGACTCTACCTCTTTTTCTTCTCCACTTTAATCGGTCGTAATTTAAACCATGATTATTTTTAAATTTATTTGGGACTTTACTTATTGCTGCATCCACACCATAAGATCTACTCATTAATAATTGTCTTGCTGTATAAAGAAGCTGATAATCTTTAGGTAAATATTTCAACATTCTTTTTAAATCCCAATATTTATTTTCATAAGCTAAATAATCAGCTCTTTTAATATAATCATTAGAATTCAAGATACTTTTGAATTTTTTTCTAAAAAATTTCATATCATTTCTGCTTAAGTCAGCAGTTATCCATCCTTCTTTAATTAATCTATTGCCCTCTACAGATTGACCTTTTAACAAGTTTGCTTGACCCAAAATAATTTTACCAAATCCACTTAGAGGGGGATTTTTTCGAAACCAATCAATAACAAAATTTGGAGATAAATCTTTTGCAGACATTTTGTGTTCTGCTAAATACTTTATTCTATTTATCCTTGGATATTTTGGGTTTAATTCAATAAATCTTTTATATTCATAAAAAGCTAATTGATTTCCAGTAGTTAAAAGATGCTTCCATCTAATAAAAGTGTATATTGATTTATCTTTTGCTTTTTTTGCAGTTTTTTCAGCAGAAGACCATTTTCTTTGTTCCATTGATCTAACCGCTATTTTTGCAATATCGTAATCTTTTTTTGAATAATATTTAGATTTTTTTGCCCTAATAGATTTTTCTTTTTTTACAAATAAAGGTTTATTTAATGGTACAATTTCTCCATCAATAATTAATTTTTCAACTTTTTTTTTCTCAGTTTTTTCTGTATTTAAAACAGGTTTTTTTAGTGGAACTAAATAATTTGAAACTTCATTTAATTTTTGTTTTTTAATTATATCTGGTTTTTTTTCAGGTATTATAATTTTTTCATTTGCATACACAAAATAACCAAGATTAAAGAAAATAAAAAAAATTATTGTAATTTTTAAAAGCTTTTTTTTCATAATATATTTAATGAATCGTCAGTAATTTATGTTATAAGATCTCATGTTTAAAGGTTCAAATGTAGCACTTATAACACCATTCAAAGATAATAATCTAGATGAAGAAAGTTATATTAAATTAATCAATTTTCATTTAGAAAATAATACTAATGGCCTAGTTCCTGCTGGCACAACTGGAGAATCTCCAACATTAAACCATAAGGAACATGAAAAAGTAATTGAATTATGTATTAGAGAGGCCAAAGGCAAAATTCCTGTAATTGCTGGAACTGGATCAAATTCAACAGAAGAAGCTGTTGCTTTAACAAAACATGCTGAAAAAGCAGGAGCTGATGGAGCGTTGGTAGTTACACCGTATTATAACAAACCTACTCAGGAAGGCCTGTATCAACATTACAAATCTATAAATGATAATACCAGTCTTCCAATAATAATCTACAACATACCCAGCAGATGTGTAATTGATATGTCTGTAGAAACAATGGCAAAATTATATGAACTAAAAAATATTGTCGGTGTTAAAGATGCGACAGGTGACTTGAATAGACTTGATGAAACAATTAAAAAATTAGGACCTGAATTTATACAGCTTACCGGAGAAGATGGATTAGCATTTAAATTTAATAGAAGGGGAGGTGTAGGAATTATTTCGGTTACAGCTAACATTGCACCGAAATTGTGTTCAGATATGCAACGCTATTCAAAATCAAAATCTGACAATGAAATAAAAGAAGCAGAAAGAATAGATCAAATATTACAACCATTGCACAAATCTTTATTTATTGAAAGCAACCCCGCACCAGCAAAATATGCTGCTAAACTTTTAGGTTTATGTGATGATGAAATTAGACTTCCATTAGTCAAAATTAAAAAAGAAACACAAGAAGAAGTTAAAAAAGCTTTATCATCAGCTAAACTTATTAGTTAATGAAAAAAAAAACCAATGCTGGTTTAAAAATTATTTGTTTTAACCGTAAAGCAAGTTTTAATTATTTTTTTCATGAGTTAATTGAAGCCGGTATTGTTCTTAAAGGTTCAGAAATTAAATCGATTAGATCTGGAAAAATTAATATTGCTGATTCTTATGCTATTGAAAAAAATGGGGAAATTTATTTAATTAATTCACATATTTCATCATACAAACAGGCTAGTTACTCAAATCACAACCCAACTGATGAAAGAAAACTTTTATTGAATAAAAAAGAAATTGATAAGCTTGCAGGCAAAATAAACGCGGAAGGCTATACGCTAGTACCTACAAAAATGTATTTTAAAAAAGGAAAAGCTAAGATCGAAATTGCTGTTGCTAAAGGAAAAAAACAATACGATAAAAGACAAACAAAAAAAAATAGAGATTGGAATCGTGATAAAGCCAGATATTTCAGAAAATCAAGTTAACGTAGCTTTTTTAAGCATAGGATCTAACTTGGGTAATAAAAAAAGAAATATTGAAAAAGCAAAATTTTTTTTAGATACAAAATCAATTAAAATTATAAAAAGTTCAAGTATATATGAAACATATTCGTGGCCTAATAAAAATCACCCGAAATTCTTTAATATTGTAATTAAAATTATCACAAAATTAAAACCGATGGATTTATTTTTAATTATTAAGGATATTGAAAAAAAACTTGGAAGAAAAAAAGCATTAATTAATGGACCAAGAATTTGTGACATTGATATCCTTGATTATAATGGCAAAATTTACAGATTTTATGCTAATAAAAATAAGTTAGTGATTCCTCACCCAAGACTTCACAATAGAAATTTTGTTTTATTTCCTTTATTTGAAATCGAAAAAAACTGGAAACACCCATCAAAAAAAACAAATATTCATGATTTGATAGGAAAATTAGACAATTCTTCTCATTACTCTATTAAACAAATTTAAATAAATGATATAATTTGCTTATGTTAAATTCAGAAGAATTAATAACAAAAATAAAATCTTACAATAAGTTTCTAAATCCTGAAACTCTAAAAAAAGCTTATGATTTTGCCTTAAAAGCACACGAAAAACAAAAAAGAGACGAAGGATCTCCATATATAATTCATCCCGTTGCAGTTGCAAATATTTTAACTGAGTTGAAATTAGATAGTGCAACTATAGCTACTGGTCTTCTTCATGATACTATTGAAGATACTCATGCAACATATCAAAACATTAAAGAAGAATTTGGTATTGAAGTTGCTGATTTAGTAGACGGCGTTACAAAGATTTCTGAATTTGAAAATCAAGCAATATCAAATTCGAAAGCTGAAAATTTTAGGAAGCTAATTTTAGCAACATCAAAAGATATTAGAGTCTTACTGGTGAAACTTGCTGATAGATTGCACAATATGAGAACAATTAAATTTGTTACAAATAATGAAAAACAAATACGTAAAGCAAAAGAAACAATGGAAATATATGCTCCATTAGCTGACAGAATGGGAATGAATCGAATTAGAGACGAGCTTGAAGATCTTTCATTTCAAGTTTTAAACTTTGAAGCAAGAGAATTAATTAAAAACAGGCTTGATGAGATAAAAGATAACAGAACAACGAGTATTAAAAATGTGTCTCATGAATTTACTGATGCGTTAAGTCAAAATGGATTAAAATGTGAAATCGTTGGTAGAGAAAAAACACCTTTTTCAATTTGGAGAAAAGTACAAAAAAAAAGAGTATCACTTGAACAAATAACTGACATTATAGGTTTTAGAATAATATTAAACACTATAGATGATTGTTATAAAGCTCTGGGAGTTTTTCACTCTAAATACAATTGTATACCAGGTAAGTTTAAAGATTACATTTCTTCACCTAAAATAAATGATTATCAATCTATACATACAGCCGTTATAGGTCCAAATAAAAGACCAATAGAAATTCAAATTAGAACAAGACCAATGCATGATTTTGCTGAAAGAGGTATAGCATCACACTGGAAATATAAATCATCAGAAAGATTTAATTCATTAACATGGAAAGAATATGATTGGTTAAAAGATTTGGTTGAAATTATAGAAAAAAATGAAAATCCAGAACATTATTTTGAATACACTAAATTACAAATGTTCCAAGAGAATGTTTTCTGTTTTACTCCAAAAGGAATGATTATAAAACTCCCCAAACATGCTAGCCCAATAGATTTTTCATATGCAGTTCATACTAAAATTGGTGATGCTGCTATAGGGTGTGAAATTAATGGCAAGCAAAGCCCGTTGCAAAGCTCTTTAGTTAATGGTGATGTGGTCAAAATAATTACATCAAAGAAAGCCTCACCATCGTTACATTGGCTAACTTCAACAAAAACAGGCAAAGCTAGAGCAGCTATAAGGAGATATTGGCAGAATAAGGATAACGATCAATCATTAAAGACTAAAGAATATAATACTACTTTATGGATTTCATTAGCTGATCAACCAGGAAAACTAGGCGACGTAACTACAATGATAGGTGAAAACAATGTTAATATTTCTAGTGTAGAAATGGTAGAAAAAACAGAAAAAGCAATAAATTTCAGATTTAATCTTATAATTCATGACTTGAAGAACTTTACAAAACTTATTAGTGAGCTAAAACAAAAAGAATATAACTTCAAAATTATAAGACATAAAAACAAAAAATATGCTTTCATTAAAAAACTCTTTAGCGGTTTTAAGAAAAACTAATGCATTGTTAGAAGGTCATTTCGTATTGTCCTCAGGACTTCATTCATCAAGCTATGTTCAGTGTGCAAAATTATTAAGTAATCCATCTGAAGCTAGTAAGATTTGTTTATCATTAAGCAAAAAAATTAAAAAAAAAATTAAAAAAATAGACTTAATATTATCACCGGCGATGGGAGGTATAATAATTGGGTATGAAATCGGAAAACTGTTAAAAAAAGAAACTATTTTTTGTGAAAGAGTATCAGGTAAATTTGAACTTAGAAGAGGTTTTAGTATAAAAAAAAAATCAAGAGTTTTAATAGTTGAAGATGTAATAACAACTGGAAAATCTAGTCTTGAATGTGCTAAATTAATTAAAAAATCAGGAGGTAAACTAGTCGGTTTTGCTTGTATAATTGATAGATCAAATAAAAAAAGTTTAAAAATTAAAAAAAAAATTATTTCACAAATTAAATTAGATATTCCAGCTTTTAAAAAAATAAACTTACCATCTAAATTGAAGAATATTCCAATTACCAAACCTGGTAGCAGATATTTAAAATGAAAAGATTAGGAGTTAATATTGATCATGTTGCAACTGTTAGAAATGCAAGGGGTGAAAAGCACCCCGATCCTTTAAATATTGCAAGAAAAGCAATTAAGTTTGGAGCTGATTCAATAACCATTCACTTAAGAGAAGACAGGAGACATATTAAAGATGAGGATCTTAAGAAAATATCTAAATTAAAAATTCCATTGAATTTAGAAATTGGCTGCAATCAAAAAATGATAGAAATAGCACTAAGAAATAAACCAAATTTTATTTGTTTAGTTCCTGAAAAAAGAAGAGAACTAACTACAGAAGGTGGTTTAAATATTGAAAAGAATTTTAAAAAATTAAAATATTTTGTAAAAAAATTTAAAAAAAAAAAAATTAGAACTAGTTTGTTTGTTAACCCAAATAAAAAGGATATTTTTAATTCTAAAAAAATAAATACTGACTGTATAGAGATTCACACTGGCAAAATATCAAATTTAATTAAGAATAAAAAAAACTATATAAATGAACTCAAAAAAATAAAACAATGCGCAAAATATGCCAATTCATTAGGAATCGAGGTTCATGCTGGTCATGGATTAGATTATAAATCTACAAAGGTCCTAGCTAAAATTGCAGAAATTAAAGAATTTAATATAGGACATTTTATTATTGGAGAAGCGATATCTATTGGGTTAAAAAATGTTATTAAATTAATTAATAAAATTATTAAAAATTAATGAAAATAGCAGGTATTGGCGTCGATATAGTTAATAACAAAAGAATAGAAAAATCTATTAAAAATAATGATTTTATTAATCGAGTTTTTTCTAAAGAGGAAATATCTTATTCAAAAAAGATTAAGAATAAGACCAGTTATTTTGCAAAAAGATTTGCTGCAAAAGAATCCCTGTCAAAGGCAATTGGCACCGGTTTTAGAAAAGGTCTTAACTTTAAAGATATTTCTGTTGCAAATGATAAAAAGGGTAAACCTTATTATAAATTAAATGATAATGTAAAAAAACTTATTTATTCAAATTTTAAAGTAAAAAAAATTAAAATTTCCCTATCTTTAGCTGATGAAAAAAAATATTCTATTGCTTTTTCAATGATTCACAAATGATTAGTAAAAAAACAATAATAGATAATTCAAAAACTTTATTTTATGCGTTACTAATTGCATTATTGATTAGGTCTATTTTATTACAACCTTTTTATATTCCTTCTTCATCAATGGAACCAAATCTATTAGTTGGTGACAGACTTTTTGTAACAAAATATTCATACGGGTACAGCAAACATTCGTTTCCATTTAGTCCACCAATATTTAGTGGCAGATTTTTATTTTCTGAACCAAAAAGAGGGGATGTAGTTGTATTTAAAACACCAGCAGATAACAGAACAGACTATATTAAAAGGTTAATAGGTTTGCCTGGAGATGAAATTCAATTTATAGATGGTGATTTATATATAAATAAAAACCAAATTTTAAAAACATATATTAAATCAACAGAAAGTCTGTTTTGTGGAAACAGTAAAATAGACGTGAAATTTTTTACAGAAAAACTACCGAATGGAAAAATATATGAAGCAGCTTACAGAGTTAATCATAGTTTTAAAAATTCAGATAAGTTTTTAGTTCCAAAAAATCATTATTTTTTACTTGGTGATAACAGGGATTGCTCAAAAGATAGCAGATATTTATCAGAGGTTGGCTATGTACATAAAGATAATTTAGTTGGAAAAGCTCAATTTTTATTTTTTTCTTCTGACTATAGGGTTGGCAGTATAATTAAGTTTTGGAATTGGAAAAATATTATTAGATTTAATAGATTTTTTAAAAAAATTAATTAATGATTGATAAACTGAATAATTTACAAAAAAAGATAAATATAAAATTTAAAAATTTAGATTATCTTAAAAAATCAATTACACATAAAAGTTATGACACTGCAAATAATTATGAAAAGCTAGAATTTTTAGGTGATAGGATATTAGGTTTTGTAATATCAAAAAAGTTAATCAAACTCTATCCAAATGAAAAAGAAGGAATATTGGACAAAAAACTTGCATCTTTGGTTAATAAAAACTCATGTTTTGAAGTTGCGAGAAATATCGGTTTAGAAAAATATATTTTAGTTGGAAATAAAAATACTAAAACGAATGTTGAAAATAAAATAATTGCTGACTCAATTGAAGCATTGATTGGTGCTATCTACTACGATAAAGGCTTTGAAGCATCAGAAAAATTTATTTTAAATAATTGGAAAAATTTTATCAATTTATCAGAATTAACGATCATAGATTCTAAAACTAAATTACAAGAATATTCATTAAAAAAATTTAAATCCTTGCCTATATATAAATTTGAATCTAGTTCTGGACCAAAGCATAAACCTAAATTTAAAATATCTGTTAAATTAAAAAATTCAAAAAAATTTGATGGTTATGGTGATTCTAAAAAAGAAGCTGAGCAAAAAGCAGCAAAAAAATTGTTAGATAGCATAAAGGATAAATGATCTGGTCAGACTACGGATACTTATTATCTAAAAATAAATTTGGTGAAAATTCTTTAATTGCTGAATTTTTTACTCAAAATCATGGAAAAATTTCAGGTATTATTTATGGAGCAACATCAAAAAAAGTTAGAAATTATTTACAAATAGGAAATAAATTTCATATAAATTATAATTTTAAAAATGAAAATAGACTAGGGTATCTTAAAGTTGAAATTGATAAAATTTTTACACCCAAATTTTTTGAAGATCCAAAAAAACTTTCTTGTATTGTTTCATCAATGAACTTGATCAAGTTATTAACTGTAGATAATCAATCTAACTTTAAAATATTTAACTTAATTGAAAATTTTTATATTTTTTTAGAAGATAATAACTGGATTAATAAACTCATATTTTGGGAATTGGAATTATTGAAATTAATTGGATATGATCTTGAACTTAACAATATGGTCAAGGAAGAAATAGTTAATAAAAAAAAATTATATTTTGTATCTAACAGAAATGAAAAAAGATATGTACCAAATTTTTTAATCGAAAAAGATACTGATGTAATTGATTTTAAGGAGATTTTAAGTGGTTTAAAACTTATTAGCGATTATTTAGAGAAATCAATATTCAGACCAAATAATATTTCTCATCCTAAATCAAGAATTCAATTCTTGAATAGTATAAAAGAATAGTCTTTTATTTTAAATCTTTTGCAATTTTATTGGCAAAATAAGTTACAACTGCATTAGCACCAGCTCTTTTGAATCCAGTTAGTACTTCTATAATTGAATTTTTATCAATTATTCCTTTTTTTATTCCATTATAAATTAAGCTATATTCGCCAGATACTTGATAAGCTAAAACAGGAATTTTAAAATTCTCTTTAATTGTTCTGACAATATCAAGGTATGGCATTCCAGGTTTTACCATTACCATATCGGCACCTTCTTTTATGTCTAACGCTACCTCTCTTATTGCCTCTAAATTATTACTGTAATCCATTTGATATGTTTTTTTGTCACCTTTAAGTAAGCTTTTTGAACCAACTGCATTTCTAAAAGGACCGTAGAAACTTGATGCATATTTAACTGCGTAAGATAAAATTTGAACATCTTTAAAGTTATTTTTGTCTAAATTTTTTCTTATTTCTCCAATTCTTCCATCCATCATGTCTGATGGTGAAATTACATCGCAACCCATCTGAGCTTGAAGTAAAGATTGTTTAATTAATATTTTTACAGTTTCATCGTTTAATATTTTACCTTTATTTAAAAGACCATCATGACCATGTGAAGTGTAGGGATCAAGAGCAACATCACACATTATACCAATAGAGTTTTTATATTTTTTTTTAATAAATTGAATTGCTTTGCACACTAAATTATCTTCATTAAGAGATTCAGATCCCGAATCGTTTTTTAAATTTTTTGCTGTATAAGGAAATAATGCAACCATTGGAATTTTATTAAAGACAGCTTTATCAACGATTTCCGATAATCTGTTTACACTATATCTATAAATGTCAGGCATAGCTTTGATTGATTGTTTCTTATTCTTTCCATCAACAAGAAATATTGGAAGAATCAAATCATTTACTGATAAAGTGTTTTCTCTAACTAATCTTCGTGACCAATCTGAGTTTCTATTTCTTCTAAGTCTTAAATTGGGATATTTTCCAGTGATAATCATTCTCAGTTTTTTTTTATATGCGACAAAAGTTATATGTATTATAATTATAAATAAAGTATTTATTTAAGCACATGAATAACGTTACATCTTTAACTGAAATAAAGTCTGCTAAAATATCAAGTGATTTTCAAAAGCAAGATATTAATTTTGACATAGCTAAGCTTAGAAACGCATGTAATGAAGTCTTAAAAATAAAAGGCTTTGATACAAGTTTGGGAATACCACATTTTGCAGCTATTTCTCTAAATCAAATTCCAGGTGATCCAGATTCTATCAAGGGCAGCAAAGTAAGAGGTGTTTATTGGACAAAACCTGACTCTACTGGTGTTGAGGTATCAAGAGATGTAAAGATTGATGAAAGCAAATATACTGAATTTGTAAAAGATTTTGAACATACATATTTTAAAGAAGTCTATGATGAATTATCTAAAAAATATAAATTAGGAAGAGTAAGACTTTTATTAAAAGAACCAAGATCAACATTGAGTTGGCACAGAGATCCAGAGCCAAGACTTCATATTCCTATATATACTAACCCAGGAGCAATTATGGTCATTGATAAAAGAGCTCAACATATGCCAGCTGATGGTTCTGTTTGGGTAACTAATAATTTAAAATATCACAATGCTTTTAATGGTGGAGAAGAGAATAGAGTACATTTAGTTGCATGTGTTTTGGACTATAAATTTAATTAATAATAGTCTATAAATTTACTTAAGTTGAAAAAGATTTTTATTGCATCCGATCACGCTGGCTATAAACTGAAAAGTAGCATTACCACAAAACTAAAGAAAATTATCGACTTAGGCCCAAAATCAAATGATGCTGTTGATTACCCTGATTATGCAAAAAAACTATCAAAAAAAGTGGCATCACACAAAGGAAGCCTTGGTATTTTGATATGCGGATCTGGCATGGGAATGGCTATTGCAGCTAACAAAATGAAGAATATTAGAGCCGCACTATGCTATAGCAAGAAAAATACTAAATTATCTAGATTGCATAATAATGCAAACATCATTACATTAGGAGAAAGGTTGATTGATAAAAATAAAGCTATCAGTCTTATAAAAATTTTCTTAAGTACAAAATTTGAAGGGGGCAGGCACTTAAGAAGGGTTAAAAAAATTTAATTATGTCTAGTGAAAGCAAATATTTAAACGATCAATACAAAAGTTTTTTCGAAGATAGTTTGTCTAAAACCGATCCAGATTTATATAAAGCGATCAACGATGAACTACAAAGACAACAAGAACATATTGAATTAATTGCTTCTGAAAATATTGTTTCTCAAGCTGTATTAGAAGCACAAGGATCTGTATTAACAAATAAATATGCTGAAGGCTATTCGGGTAAAAGATACTATAACGGTTGTGAACATGTTGATGTTGCTGAAAATTTAGCTAATGAAAGACTAAAGAAATTATTTAATTGTAAATTTGCAAACTCTCAACCTCATTCAGGCGCTCAAGCTAATGGTGCTACATTTTTAGCTTTACTTAAACCTGGTGATACATTTATGGGAATGAGTTTAAATTCTGGTGGTCACATAACTCATGGTTTAAAAATTTCAATGTCGGGAAAATGGTTTAATCCAATAGGTTATGATGTTGATAAAAAATCTGAACTTATTGATTATGACCATGTTGAAAAATTAGCATTAGAGCACAAACCCAAACTTATAATTGCCGGTGGAAGTGCTTATTCTAGAGTCATAGATTTTAAAAGATTTAGAGAAATATGCGATAAAGTAGATGCATATCTTATGGTAGACATGGCACACTTTTCAGGTTTAGTTGCAGGCAAAGGTTATCCAAATCCATGCGAATATGCTCATGTAGTAACTTCAACTACACATAAAGTATTTAGAAGTGCAAGAGGTGGTATTATTTTAACAAATCATGAAGATATTGCTAAAAAAATAAACACTGCAGTTTTTCCTGGTTATCAAGGAGGTCCTTTAATGCATATCATTGCTGCAAAAGCAGCAGGTTTTTTAGAAGCACTAAGACCTGATTTTAAAGATTATATAAAATCAGTTTTGGCTAATGCAAAAATTTTATCTGAAACTTTAAAAAATAATGGTTTTAAAATTTATTCTGGAGGTACTGATACCCATTTAATGTTAGTTGATTTAAGACCTTTTAAAGTTAAAGGCAATTTAGCTGCTGAAAGTTTATCTAGAGCAAATATAACATGTAATAAAAATGGTATCCCTTTTGACTCGGAAAGTCCGATGATAACATCGGGTATTAGACTTGGATCCCAAGCAGCAACAACAAGAGGTTTTGGATTAAAGGAATTTGAGATAGTAGGAAAGCTAATTACAAAAGTAATTGATGGATTATCAAAAAATCCTAATGATAATAGTAAGGTTGAAGATGAAGTTAGAAAAGAAGTTATTTCACTTTGCTCTTCTTTTCCAATCTATAAAAATTTAAGAAAATGATTTGTCCATGTGAAAAAAAAGGTGAAACTTCAGTTGTGGATTCTAGACCAACTGAAGACGGTACGGCCATTAGAAGAAGAAGGCTTTGTGTTTGTGGGGAGAGATTTACTACATTCGAGAGAATTCAAATTAGAGAATTAATGGTTGTTAAAAAAAATGGAAGAAAATCATCTTTTGACAGAGACAAGCTCTCAAAATCTATTTATATCGCACTCAAAAAGAGACCAATAGATACTGAAACTGTAGAGAAGTTTATAACTAACATTTCAAGATCTTTAGAAGAGCTAGGTCAAAGCGAAATAGCATCAAATACTATAGGTACAATGGTTATGGATGGTTTAAAAGATTTAGATCCTGTAGCTTATGTTAGATTTGCATCAGTTTATCGAAATTTTAGAGAAGAAAAAGATTTTATTCAATTCGTAGATAAAATTGATGTCTTCAAAAAAAGATAATTCAATAAATTTAGATAAGTATTTCATGAGCATTGCCATGAATTTGGCAAATGAAAGAATGGGTCTAACGGGATTAAATCCATCTGTTGGGTGTGTAATAGTAAAAAATAATAAAATTCTATCTTTTGGACAAACAGGTTTTAAAGGAAGACCACACGCAGAAACTGTAGCTATAAATAAATGTAAAAAGAATGAACTTAAAGGTTCATCAATTTATATTACAATGGAACCTTGTACTCATTACGGTAAAACACCGCCATGCACAAATCAAATAATTAAATCAAAATTTAAAAGAGTTATTTATTCAATAAACGATATTGATAAAAGAACTTCTAACAAAGCATATGCGCTTTTAAGATCAAAAAAAATCAATGTATCAAGAGGTGTTTTAAAGTCAGAAAGTAAAACAATTTATAAAAATTATTTTCAACACAAAAAAAATAAAAAACCTTTTATGGCTGCTAAAATTGCTTGTTCGAGAGATTATTATACATCATCAAATAATAAATTTATAACCAACCAGCATTCAAGAGATGTATCGCATATTCTAAGGTATAATTTTGACTCAATTTTAATTTCATCTAAAACTGCTAATGCTGATAATTCAAAATTGTCCTGTCGAATTAATGGTTTAGAAAATTTTTCTCCTAAAAGATTGATTATTGATAAAAATTTAAAAATTAATAAGAATTCACCTATAATTACTGATAAAAACAAAAATAACACTATTATTTTTCATTCTACTAAAGACAAAAAAAAAATAAGATATTTTAAGTCAAGAGGTATCAGACTTAGTTATACAGACCTAGATTCTGATAATAACATTGACTTAAAAAAAGTATTTTCAAAAGCTTATAATATTGGAATTGGATCAATAATTATCGAAGGAGGAAAGGAATTGACTAAAAGTGTTTTAAAAGACAAATTGATTAACGAATTTTATTTATTTAAAAGTAAAAAAAAATTAAGAAACTTAGGAAAAAATAATATTGCTGATTTAAAAAAAATAATTAATTTTTTTAAAAAGAAAGAAAGTATCGAAACTTTTTTAGATGGAGATGAAATAATAAGGTATTATTAAAATGTTTAATGGAATTATATTTAACCAAGGAAAAGTACATAAAATATCTAAAAGAAAAAAAGGTATTAATTTATTTATTAAATCCAATCTATCATTAAAGTCAAAAGATTTGGGTGTTTCAATATCATGTGATGGTGTTTGCTTAACTCTCATATCAAAGAAAAATAAAATTTTAGAATTTTACTTATCAAATGAAACATTACATAGAAGTAAATTTAAAAAAATTAACAAGGGAGACATTATTAACTTGGAGCTCCCACTTAAAAAAGGTCAAAATATATCAGGTCATATATGCCAAGGTCATGTAGATTATGTTTCACAGGTTAAAAAAATTAAATTAATTGATAAATCTTATCAAATGGAATTTTCAGCAAATAGCAAACAAAAGAAAAGCTTAATTGAAAAAGCATCAATATTAATTAATGGAGTATCATTAACGATTTCTAAAATTACTAAAAATGGTTTTGAGGTATGGATAATACCTCATACATATAAATTAACGAACTTATCTAAATTAACAATGAATAGTTTGGTAAATATTGAAATTGATATTTTATCAAAATATGTCAAAAAATATTTTAATGAAAAATAAAAAATTTAGTTCTATAGAAAACATTATAAAAATAGCCAAAAAGGGCGGTATGTATATTTTGGTTGATGATGAAAATAGAGAAAATGAAGGTGATTTAGTATTTTGCTCTTCGGATGTTAATCCAAAAAAAATTAATTTTATGGCAAAATATGGAAGAGGATTGATTTGTTTAACTTTGGATAGTAACCAGGCAAAAAAATTAGGTTTATCTTATATGTCTCCAGTTAATCAATCTAGAAATCAAACAGCATTTACAATTTCAATAGAAGCGAGGAAAGGCGTAACAACAGGTATTTCAGCTCAAGACAGGTCAAGGACAATTAAAGTTGCTACAAAAAAAAATGTATTAAAAAATGAAATAGTGTCACCTGGTCATGTTTTTCCTATAATTTCAAAAGACGGTGGAGTATTAGTTAGAGCGGGTCACACAGAAGCATCAGTAGATATTTCTAAACTGGCTAAAAAAAATCCATCAGCTGTAATTTGTGAAATCATGAATGATGATGGAACCATGGCACGTGGAGACAAATTACATAATTTTGCAAAAAAACTTAAACTAAAAATTGGAAGAATTGACGATCTCATTGCTTATAGATTGAAAAAAGAAAAGTTAATTAAACTTAAAAAAAAATCTAATATAAAAGTTAAAGGTAAAAATTACTTAATAAGAATATATGAAAACTTATTGGATGGTTCAGAACATTTTGCACTCATAAAAGGAAAAATCAAAAGAGGAATTGTTCCTCGTGTTAGGGTAATTTCATCAAATGTTGTTCAAAATTACTTATTAAATCAAAATTTACCTAATTCTTTTAATAATACTTTAAATCATTTTAAAAAATACAATAATTGTGTTTTAATCTTTATAAGAGACACAAATTTAAAATCAGTCACTCAAACTTTAAGAGACTATAAAAGCAAAGAATTTTACAAAAAAGGAAAAGATAAATTAATAAGAAATTATGGTATTGGTGCTCAAATTATTAAATCTTTACATATAAAAAATATGATATTAGTAACTAGATCTAGGAAAAAAGTAGTTGGCTTAGATGGCTATGGAATTAAAATAACTAAACAAGAAATAATTAAATGAAAAAAATATTAATTGTATTAGCTGATTACTATGAGGATATTTCTTCATTATTATTAAAAAGTGCAAAAAATAATTTAAATAATTTTTCTTTAAAAATAATTAGAGTTCCCGGTGTCTTTGAAGTTCCCATAACTATCTCTAAAAATATTAAAAAATATGATGCATTTTTAGCTTTAGGCTGTGTTATAAAAGGTGAAACGCCTCATTTTGATTTTATTTCAAGTGCATCAACGCAGGCTATAATGAATCTTGCTGTTGAAAGTAAAAAGCCAATAGGCAATGGTATTATAACTTGCCTAAACATGAAACAAGCAAAGGCTAGAGGAAAAAAAGGAAAAGAAGCAGCTAAAGCAGTAATTTCAGTACTATCTCAATAATATGACCTTGCAATATAGTCCAAAAAATAACCCAAGAGTAATAGTAATACAAAAACTTTATGGTAAATATTTTAATGAGGACGAAAGTTTAACTTTTCCTAAACATAGATTTAAAAAATTTATTAAAGATGTAGTTAATGGAACTATTGAAAGAGATGATGTAATAAACGATGAAATATCAAATCATCTTAATACAGATTTAGATTTAAAAAAATTAGACAAAGTTTTCCAAGTAATAGTTAAAAGTGCAATATTTGAATTTTTATATAAACCCAAAATTTCTTCAAAAATTATTATAAATGAATACTTAAGAGCCTCAAATTTTTTTATAGAAGATGGACAAACCAAATATTTAAATGCTTTATTAGATAAAATATCAAAGAAAATAAGAAATTCTAATGGATGAATTTGAAGTAATAAAAAACTATTTTCAAAAAATCTCTAATAATAATTCCTACGCAAAAAAATTAAATGATGACGTTTTTTTTGATAAGAAACGTAAATTAGTAGTATCAGTTGATACCTATAATGAAGGTATACATTTTCCTAACTTTAAATATCCAAACTTAGTAATAAAAAAAATTATTAGATCTTCAATTTCTGACTTAATTGCAAAAGGTGTTAAACCTGAATATTATCTTATTTCTGGTAGTGGAAATAAAAAACAATTTACAAAAAAAAAATTAAAAATGATTTCAAAATCATTAAATCAAGAACAAAAAAAATATAATTTAAAATTATCAGGTGGTGACACTACTAATTCAAGTAAAGTTTCGTTTTCTATAACAAGCATTGGTTTTTCAAAAAAAATTATTGAAAGAAATAAAGCGAGATTAAATGATGATATATATGTTACAGGCAATATAGGCGATAGTTATGTCGGGCAAAAAGCAATTAAAAATAATATTAAAATTAGTTCAAAATTAAAAAAATATTTTGTTAATCAATTTTATCGTCCAAATTTGCCTTATAAAATTTATAAAGAAATGCATAAATTTGCTAATACGTCCATGGATATCTCTGATGGTTTGGTTACCGATATGAATAAGCTTATTAATAAGCAAAAATTATCATTTGATATCAGTGTTAACAAAATTCCAATTTCGAAAAACTTAGAATTTTATTTAAAAAAATATAAAAAATTAAGAACCAAATATTTATTTAATGGAGATGACTATCAAATACTATTTACTGCATCTCAAAAAAAGCGATTATTAATTAAATCAGTTGGAAAAAGAATGAATCAAAAATTCACAATAATTGGTAAAATAGATAATGGTTATAAAAAAAATTCAATAAAACTGGACAATAAGCCTCTAAATCTTAGTAAATTTAAAGGTTATTCACATAAGTTTTAATAAGTTAAATATTGCCTTTTATTTTTTTTTTTGTAATGTCCGATTTTTAATAATAACTAATTAACTAACAATTAAAGGAATTATGGAAGCTTCAGCATCAAATATACTTCAGCTTATTATCTTGGCAGGTTTATTATCAATCGTTTATGGTTTTTTTACGGGTAAAAATATTTTAAGTTCTAGTCCTGGAAATAGCAAGATGCAAGAAATAGCTTCTGCAATTCAAGTTGGAGCTAAAGCTTATCTAAATAGGCAATACAAAACTATAGCGATTGTAGGCGTAGTTGTTTTAGTAATAATTAGTTTTTCATTTAGTATTTTAGTTGGAATTGGTTATTTAATTGGAGCAACATTATCTGGAATTGCCGGCTATGTTGGTATGCTTGTATCAGTTCAAGCAAATGTTAGAACTGCTGAAGCATCAAGAAAAGGATTGTCTCAAGGACTTTCTATTGCATTTAAATCTGGAGCAGTTACAGGAATGTTAGTTGCTGGTTTAGCTCTTTTAGCAATTGCAGTGTATTACTATTTATTACTATCTTATGGCGTTGATGAAAGAGAAATTGTAAATGCTTTAGTAGCACTAGGTTTTGGGGCTTCATTAATTTCAATTTTTGCAAGATTGGGTGGTGGAATTTTCACAAAAGGTGCAGATGTTGGTGCAGATTTAGTTGGTAAAGTAGAAGCCGGTATTCCAGAAGATGACCCAAGGAATCCTGCTGTTATCGCAGATAATGTAGGAGATAATGTAGGTGATTGTGCGGGTATGGCAGCAGATTTATTTGAAACTTACGCAGTAACAATAGTTGCTACTATGGTTCTATCTTCAATATTTTTTCATGGAAACCTTAACATGATGGTATATCCATTATCAATAGGTGGTGCCTGCATATTAACTTCAATAATAGGAACATTCTTTGTTAAATTAGGAAAATCCAAAAATATAATGTCTGCACTATATAAGGGATTTGTAGTTACAGCCATTACATCACTAGTTATTTTATATCCAATTACAGATTATGTTTTAGGGTTAGAAAATATTTATTCAGTATCTAATAAATCATTTACTGGAATGAGTTTATATATATGTGGAGTCATAGGTTTAGTGATAACTGGTTTGTTAATATGGGTTACAGAATATTATACTGGAACTAATTATAGACCAGTTAAAAGTGTTGCTTCGTCTTCTACTACAGGTCATGGAACTAATGTAATACAAGGCTTAGCAGTATCTATGGAAGCAACGGCAATACCAGCATTAATTATTGTAGGTGGGATACTATTGACAAATCATATCGCAGGTCTTTTTGGTATAGCAATAGCAGTGACAACGATGTTAGCATTAGCTGGTATGGTGGTAGCTTTAGATGCTTATGGACCAGTTACAGACAACGCTGGAGGAATTGCAGAAATGTCAAATTTACCAAAAAATGTTAGAAAAACTACTGATGCATTAGATGCCGTTGGTAACACTACTAAAGCAGTTACAAAAGGATATGCAATCGGTTCAGCAGGGCTGGGCGCACTTGTTTTATTTGCAGCATACACAGAAGATATTAAACATTTTTCAAAAGAAGCTGGATCAAACTTAGAAGGTATTGTAGTAACTTTTGATTTATCAAATCCTTTTGTAGTTGTTGGACTATTAGTTGGTGGTATGTTGCCTTATTTGTTTGGTTCAATGGGAATGCAAGCAGTGGGAAGAGCGGGTGGCGCTGTTGTTGTAGAAGTTAGAAGGCAATTTAAAAAAATACCAGGAATTATGAAAAGAAAAGCTAAACCAGACTATGGTAGGCTAGTTGATTTACTAACAAAAGCGGCGATAAAAGAAATGATAGTTCCATCACTACTACCTGTGTTATCTCCAATCGTTTTATACTTGTTTATTCTGCCTATTGGTGGACAGGTTGCTGCATTATCAGCTGTTGGCGCAATGTTATTAGGAGTAATTATAACTGGGTTGTTCGTTGCAATATCTATGACAGCAGGAGGAGGTGCATGGGATAATGCAAAAAAATATATCGAAGATGGTAACTTTGGTGGAAAAGGCTCAGAAGCTCATAAGGCAGCTGTAACAGGTGATACTGTTGGTGATCCATACAAAGATACCGCTGGTCCTGCTGTTAATCCAATGATAAAAATTACAAATATAGTTGCTTTGTTGTTGTTAGCAGTTATAGCGGGTTAAAAATTATTTTTTAGTTCTCCTTTTTTTAGGAGCATCAATTTTTTCTCGCAAACTGGACAGTACACTATAAATATATGAATCTTTGTCATAACTTTTCGTAGTTTTCTTTTCAGTAAAATCATATTTATTCATACTATTTAAATCATATAACTCTTTTTTGTGTAACAAGCCCTTGTTATTTATTTCTAACACTACAACATTATTTTTTTCGAACTTCTGATTTCCAAGCTTAAAAATTGAACTATTTGTTTTTTTTCTCTCAATATATATCCAGACATTATTATCAAATGTACTTTTTGTAGATGGAGGGCCTAAAATATTAATTATATCATTTCTATTTGATGTATTAACAATTATTTTATCAAATTTATCTTTTAATGAAACAACACCGTGATTATTCTTAACTTTATTTAATGAACAACTTAATGTAAATAAAAACATTAATAAAACTAAATATTTCATATGAATAAAAAATTCCTTAATATCTACAATAATTTGATTAAATTAACTAGAAATAAATTGTTCTACGAAAATGCATTAAAGACCGAAAGTTTTTCAGATAGATTAATTATTTTTTTCATTCATTTTGCTTTCTTTTTAAAAACTTACAAAAATGATTCAAATAAAAAAGAAATACAGGATTTATTTGATTTCGTTTTTAAACAAATTGAATTAAGTATTAGAGAAATTGGATATGGTGATGCAACAATTAATAAAAAAATGAAAGTTTATGTTAATACACTTTATGTAATAATTGATAAAATTGAGTTATGGGATACCATTGATTTGAATGAAAAATTAGATTTTTTTTCTGATTTGATGGAAGTTAATAAAGATGCTAATTTTTATATTAATTATTTCAATAAATACCAGTTTTACCTATCAAATAACTCTTTTAATTATTTTACAAAAGAGGTAATAAGTCATAAATTTTAAAAATGGCTGTACCAAAACGTAAAACAACTAAATCAAGAGCGGGCAAAAGAAGATCTCATATTAGATTTTCTCCAAAAAATGTCGTTGAAGATAAAAAATCTGGGGAATATAGATTATCTCATCATTTAGATTTAAAGACAGGTTTTTATAAAGGACGACAAGTTTTAGACCCGAAAGAATAATTTTCATATGAAAAAAATGATTACAATTGCAGTTGATGCAATGGGTGGAGATAATGCGCCACAAAAGATAATTGATGGTATAGAATTTCATCAAAAAAACTCTAAAAATGTTTTTTACAAAGTATTCGGCGATAAAAATATTATTGATCCAATAATTAGAAAAAAATCTATAGATAAAAATACTTTTGAAATATTTCATACCGATGAAAAAATTAAAGGTGAAGATAGTGCTTTTACAGCTGCTAAGCGTGGAAAAAAAACAAGTATGTGGCTGGCAATTGAAAGTGTAAAAAATAAACTTTCCGATATAGTTATTTCAGCAGGTAACACGGGTGCACTCTTAGTAATTGCTAAATTAAATTTAGACATGATTGAAAATATTGACAAACCAGCTCTATCTGGTCTATGGCCAAGTAAAAAAGGAATGAGTGTTGTTTTAGATTTAGGAGCAAATATTGATTGCAGCGATAAAAATTTAATTGATTTTACTATAATGGGAGCATCACTATACAAATCTTTATTTCCAAATGAAACTCCTAAAGCAGCTTTATTAAATATTGGATCTGAGGAATTAAAAGGTAATGAGGTTATAAAAAACACATATCAAAAATTAAATCAAATTGTCAGTGAAGATTTTGAATTTAATGGATTTATTGAGGGAAATCATTTAATGGATGGAAATGTAAATGTAATAGTTGCAGATGGATTCACGGGAAATGTTGCTTTAAAGACTGCTGAAGGTACTGCAAATTTTATAACAAGCGAGCTAAAAAATGTTATGACGAGTTCTTTGCTTAGCAAAATAGGCTCAATAATTTCTTTTAATAGTCTAAAAAAATTTAAAAAAAAACTAGATCCAAGATTATATAATGGAGCTATTTTATTAGGTTTAAATTCGCCAGTAATCAAAAGCCACGGAGGAACAGACTATTTTGGCTTTGCTAATTCATTGTCGGTATGTGAAAAAATTGTTAAAAACAATCTAATTGATAAAATTAAAAAAAGTATAAATTAAATAATGAGAATTAATCTCACAAAACAAGAAATTGTTAATTCAATTTATATGCAAATTGGTTATTCAAAAAAAATTTCAGAAAACTTTCTAGAAGACTTTTTTGAATTAATATTTGAAAGTTTAAAAAAAAATAATAAAGTTAAAATTGCTAAGTTTGGCACCTTTGAAATTAGATTTAAAAAAAGTAGAATTGGCAGAAACCCCAAAACAAGAGAGAAAAAAACTATATCAGAGAGAAAAGTAATTTTATTTAAACCCTCAAAAGAACTTAAAAAAAAAATAAATTTGAATGATAAAATATAAACTTGATAACGCATACAAAACTATAGGTGAGGTTGCCAAAGAACTTAATTTAATTAATACCAAGACAGGAAAGCTAAATACTCATACTGTTAGATTTTGGGAAAAAGAGTTTAAACAGATTAAACCAAAAATTTTTTCTGGAAAAAGAAGATACTATGACCAAGAAACAATAGAAACTTTAAAAAAAATTAGATATTTGCTTAAAGAAAAAGGTTTTACAATTAATGGTGTTAAAAAATTCTTGATAAATGAAAGTGCTTTTAAACTTGACGAAACTAGCAATAGATCTATAAACAATCCGAAAAGTAATTTAAAATCTAAACTTGAAAAAATATCAAATTTAGTAAAGGAAATTAAAAAATTAAGTTAATATGGCAAAAAAAACTCATGTAAAGGTTAGATTGGTTCCTGAGACGAAACCTGATAGTCCTTTTTTTTATTATGTAAAAAAACCCGCCGGTGGTGAAAAAGCAAAAGTTAAGTTAAAAGCAAAAAAGTATAATCCGGCTACAAGAAAGCACGAAACTTTCGTAGAAAAAAAATTACCTCCTCATAGTAAATAATTATTTCTTCTTAAAATTTCTCTTTTCGTAATCAATATAGGAATAAATCATATTTTTCCAAATGCGATAAGTTATGTTTGGATCAATTTTATTTTTTATTGATTTTTTTCTTATTTGGTTAAGTATAAAATTTATTCTTTTTTTATCAATAATCTGACTTTTAGTTTCTTTTAATTTGAGAACTTGTTTTACTAATGCAGTTCTTTTTTTTATCAATTTAATAAAGGAATTATCAAGTTTATCTAAACTTTTTCTCAGTTTCGTTAATTTTTTTTTTTTATTTGGCGACATTTATTCAGTTGGATTAAAGTATAATTATTATATTTATTTAAATATGTACATAGAAAATAATAATATAAAAAATTATATTTCTTTTTGGTTAGCCCTTATGTTTTGGATTATTTCAATTATGATCATAGTAGGTGGCCTCACTCGTCTTACTGATTCTGGTTTATCTATAACACAATGGCAACTTTTTTCTGGTTTTTTACCTCCTTTAAATAATGAAGATTGGAATAATTATTTTGATTTATATAAGCAAATTCCAGAATTTACTGAGCAAAACTATTTAATGACTATAAATGAATTTAAAGTAATTTTTTGGTGGGAGTGGGCACATAGATTTTTAGGTAGACTTATTGGTATTTCATTCTTATTTCCATTATTATTTTTTAGTTTTAAAGAAGGTTTCAAAAAATTATTTAATTTATATATAATTTTCTTATTAATTTGTTTTCAGGGATTTGTAGGATGGTATATGGTTTCTAGTGGTTTATTAGACAGAGTTGATGTTAGTCATTTTCGTCTATCCCTCCATTTAATAATAGCTTTTTTAATATTGTCCTTAATTTTATGGAATTATTTTACTTTAAAAATTAAAAAGAATTTAAATGATAAGCTAAACTTTTATTTTCCGTTTCTATTTTTATTTTTAATTTTTTGTCAAATTGTAGTTGGAGCATTTGTTTCAGGTATGGATGCAGGCCAAATTTATAATTCTTGGCCTTTGATGGGCTCATCTTATTTTCCTGATGATAATAAAATTATTAATATTTTTAAACTTTCGGCTTTCAGTGACCCTTCTCTTGTACAATTTATGCACAGAAATTTAGCATATTTAATACTGATACTTTATTTTTTTATATTATTTAAGATATATAGACAAAAATTAAATAATTTATTTTTACCAATAATGATAGTTGGAATTTTTTTATTTATTCAAATCTTGTTAGGAATTTTTACATTGATTTATGGTGCACAGATTTATCTAGCATCCATACACCAGTTAAGTTCAATATTTTTAGTTAGCTCTTCAGTTTATCTACTTTATCTAAATACTAACCAACGGCTTTCAAATTAGGTTTTCCTGATTGATTTAAAGCTTGATCTAAATCAGCAATAATATCGTCAGGATGCTCAATACCAATAGATAATCTTACGTATCCTGGTGTTACACCTGCAGCCAATAGTTCTTCCTCGGTTAATTGACTATGAGTTGTTGTTGCAGGATGTATAGCTAAGCTTCTAGCATCTCCAATATTCGCAACATGGTAAAACATTTTTAATGATTCAATAAATTTTTTACCCGCCTCAACTCCACCTTTAACTTCAATACCTACTAATGCTCCATTACCGCCTTTAAAGTATTTTTTTGACCTAGCCGCTATCTCACCCTCATGTAGTGTAGGGTAAATAACTCTTTCAACATTTTTATGTTTTTTTAAAAAATCTACAGCTTTTTCTGCATTTGAACAATGCTGTTTCATTCTCAATGGTGCTGTTTCTAAGCCTTGTATAATACCCCAAGCGTTATCTGGTGCTAAAGGTGCTCCCAAATCTCTTAGTAAACAAACTCTTGCTCTTATTGCAAAAGATACATTTGCTCCGGTCAGTTGAGGTACAACTTCTCCCCATTTAGCTCCACCGTAACTCATGTCAGGTTCGTTAAAAAGGGGTTGTCTTTTTGGATCAGCAGTCCAGTCAAAATTTCCACCATCTACTAAACAACCGCCTATTACTGTTCCATGCCCTCCAATAAATTTAGTTAATGAGTGAACAACAACAGCTGCACCATGCTCTAATGGTTTACATATAACTGGTGACGCCGTGTTATCCATTATCAATGGTATATTATGCTTTCTACCAATATCCGAAACCTCTTTAATTGGAAAAACTCTAAGATATGGGTTAGGTAATGTTTCTGCATAAAAACATCTTGTTTTCTCATCTATAAGTTTTTCAAAGTTTTTTGGGTCTGCTGGATCTGCATATCTGCACTCAATACCAAGTTTTTTTAATGTATGTGTAAACAAGTTTACGGTTCCTCCGTATAAATCTGTTGAACTAATAAAATTATCTCCAGATTGGCATACGTTCATGATTGCAAATGTCGATGCAGCTTGTCCTGAACCAACAGTTAATGCGGCTAAACCACCTTCAAGCGCAGCAACTCTTTTTTCAAGTACGTCATTAGTTGGGTTCATTATCCTGGTATAAATATTACCAAATTCTTTAAGCGCAAATAAATTTGCAGCATGTCCTGTATCATTAAATTGATACGATGTTGTTCTGTATAAAGGCACTGCTACAGCTGTTGTAGCTGGGTCACTTCTGTAGTCACCACCATGCAATGCAATAGTTTCTGGGTTTTTACTCATTGATATCCTCCTTATATTTTTTACATTCTCCTTTAACTAAGGATTACAATCAAGCTTAAAATTTATTAATGTTTAGAAGGGTAATTGGTTGTAATAAAAGATTTTAATACTTTTAAAACTCTATCTGCCTCTTCAAGCAGCATCATATGACCACAATTATCAATAATATCAACTTTACTACCTTCAATTAAATCAGCTAACTTTCTACCTTCTTTTACAGGACACATTTTATCATCTGTAGCGAGTATTGATAATGTAGGTATTTTAATTTTTTTAGCAGCCTCAAATCCATTTTTGTAATTATCACAAGCTCGAAAATCTACTCCAAGAGTATCTTTTATAGTTCTTGATTTTGCCAACATACCTCCAGTGTTTATATGGTACAATCCTGGAACTGGGTGACCACCAAAATGACCTGCTGGACCATGTGCCCAATCCATCATTAAATCTACTGCCTTTGGATCTCCATTCTCAGCTAGAGCTAATAGATCTGGGTTCATCGGTATAGCTCCAGCACCACCCATTAAACTCAACGTTTTAATTTTATCTGGATATCTTGCTGTACATTCTATTGTAACTAAACAACCTTGAGAATGACCAACTAATGATGCCTCTTTATATCCAACAGCATCTATTACACTACTAATCCAATCAGCCATGTCTTCAATTGATTTTAAGCTTTCACCACCAGATAGACCATGGCCAGGTAAATCTAAGGCTAGAACGCTATAACCATGAAATGCAAAATATCTAGTTTGAAGTACCCATGTCATATGAGTTAAACCACTACCATGAACAAAAATAATTAGAGGTTTATTTTTATCAAACGGACGTCCACCAGTAGAGGCGAATACCTCATGACCATTTACTTTAAATTTCATTGATTAGATACAAGTCTTGGTTTTCTTGCTGCTCTAAACCCAATTTCAAAATCGTTTTTAATATCATCTATATCTTCTATACCGACAGACAATCTTATCATATCATGTGATAATCCAGCGAATTTTAAAGTTGCCTCATCCATTTGAGAATGAGTTCCTGATGCTGGATGAATAACCAAAGTTCTAGTATCACCAACATTTGCAAGGTGTGAAGCAAGTTTAACATTATTTATAAATGCTACTCCTGCATCTTTTCCACCCTTAATTCCAAACGCTATCATTGATCCACGACCATTAGGTAATAATTTTTTTGCTAATGCATTATCTGGATGATCTGGAACGCTTGGATGTGATACCCAAGCAACACTTTCATGAGCCAATAAATATTTAACCATCTCTTCTGCATTAGAACAATGCTTCTTCATTCTTACAGATAAAGTTTCAATTCCTTGTAATACATTCCAAGCATTTTGAGGACTTAAACAAGGACCGAAATCTCTCATTCCTTCAGCTCTTGCTTTCATTGTAAAAGCAGTAGGTCCGAATTCTTCTGCAAAAGATAATCCATGATAACCTTCATAAGGTTTTGTCATTGTTGGAAACTTGTCATTTTGCATCCAATCAAAATTTCCACCTTCAACCAATATACCAGCCATTGAAGAACCATGCCCTGCCATCCATTTTGTTAAAGAGTGAACAACTATATCAGCGCC